>NZ_JAMYPX010000001.1:0-77500 GCF_040320585.1 Mesorhizobium sp. M0663 | reverse complement strand
CGCAGCCCGATGGCGACGACCAGGCGTCTGACGAATCCGAGCTGCTTTACGTCTCCGCGACTTTCGGCGGCACGACGCGAAATTTCTACCGTTTCCAGATGCAGGACGGCAGCACCGACTACTTCGACGAAAACGGCAGCAGCGCCGAGCAGTTTCTGTTGCGCAATCCCTTGCCCAATGGCCGGTTTACGTCCGGGTTCGGTGCCAGGCGTCACCCCATTTTGGGGTATGTGAAAATGCACACCGGCACCGACTGGGCAGCTCCCGTGGGATCGCCGATCATTGCCGCGGGCAATGGCGTCGTCGAAAAAGCCGGCTGGGCCGGTGGCTATGGCAAGCAGATCATCTTGCGTCACGCCAATGGCTACGAGACGTCCTACAATCACCAGAGCGCCTTTGCCAAAGGCATCGAGCCGGGTGTTCGCGTTCGCCAGGGTCAGGTTATCGGCTATCTCGGCTCAACCGGCCTCTCCACCGGTCCGCATCTTCATTACGAACTGATCGTCAACGGCACAAAGGTCGATTCGATGCGCGTCCGCCTACCGGTCGGTAAGACGCTGAAGGGCGACGACCTCGTCGCCTTCAAGCGCGAGCGCGAACGCATCGACGACCTGCTCAAGCAGGAAGACAGCAATCAGTTGAAGGTCGCGAGCGCCAAGATCGAAGGCTGAGCCGACGTTTTTCGTCGTCAGCCCTGCTGATTCGCCGTGTCGCGCGCCCATGGCAGCCGCTCGCCGGAAACCGTCGTCCACGCGGTGATTGCCGAAAACAGGCAAAGCAGCGCGGTCACCGCGGCAACGGCGGCGAATGCCGCGTCGCTGGCGGCAAGTCGTGCCGCATCGAGGCCGGGCGCCAGGCCGGCTGGCGGCGGTTCGCCGAAACCCGGAATGCCGGAGCCGGCAGCGGTGCCGAGCACGCCAGCATAGACCCAGGCCGCCAGCGATCCCATCGCCGCCACGGCAATCAGGCCGCCGATGCGCGAGACGGCGTTGTTGATGCCCGAGGCCGCACCCGTATCCTTGTCCTCGACCGCCGTCATGACGGCGGTCGACAGCGGCGATACCACCAGCGCCATGCCGAACCCCATCAGAGCCATCAGCGGGAATACCCCGATCCAGAAATTGTGGATGCCCCAATAGGCCAGCAAGGCAAGTCCGGCAAAGGCAAGAGCCACAACCAGACTGCCGCTGGCGATCGGAAAGCGAGGCCCGATGCGGTCGGACCACTGGCCGACCGGTCCGGACAACACTGCGATTAATGCCGACAGCGGCAGGAAGATGAAACCGACCTCGGCCGCGCTCAGCCCCCATCCGGCGATCATGAGCATCGGCAGATAGAACAGATTGGCCGACAGCGCGAAATAAAGGAAGAAGGTCGCCACATTGGCGCCCGCGAACGCGCCGATCCGAAACAACGACAGATCGATCATCGGCTCGCGCCGCCGGCGCTCGAAGACGATGAACACGACGAGCAAAACCGCACCGGCGGCAATACTCGGGCCGGACATCAGCCACTCCCCGTCGCCGCTCATCGAGGTCAGACCGTAAGCGAGAGCTCCGAACGCCAATATGGCGAGTGCAGCGCCGCCGAGATCGAGGCTGCGCTTTTCCGCCGGCGCGTCGGCAGGGACCTTGGCCAGCAGAAGATAGACCGAGATAAGGCCGAGCGGCAGATTGATGGCGAAGATCGCCCGCCAGATGCCGTCGCCGAACGCCGACAGCACGAAGCCGCCCAGCACCGGGCCGAGCGCCGTCGTCAGTGCTGATGCTGCGGCCCAGATGCCGATCGCCCGGCCGCGTTCCTTTTTCGGATAGGCTTTGGCGATAATGGCCAGGCTGCCCGGCACCATGATGGCCGCTCCGACACCCTGGATAGCCCGAAACGCAATAAGCACCGTCGGGTTAGGCGCCAGCGCGCAGGCAAGCGAGGCGGCAATGAACAGGACGATGCCGGCGACGAAGGAGGGGCGCAGGCCGAAGCGATCGCCGGCGGCGCCGCCGACGAGAATGAGGGCTGAGAGTGTCAATGCGTAGGCATTGGAAATCCATTGTGCCTCGGCGAGGCTGGCGCCGAGGTCGACGCGGATCGCCGGCGTCGCAATGGCTAGGACCGACCCGTCGATGAAGCCGAGCGCAGAAGCCAGGATCGCGGCGATCAGCACGAACCGCCGCTGCGCCTGCGGACAGAACGTATCGGCGGGAAGTGAGCCGGTCAGGGGAACGGCGCCGGTACCGACTTTGGTTGGCGTGTGCATGCCGCCTTACCTAGATCGCCGGCGCGCCGGCGACAACCGGCCAGCACGCTGTTCTCGTTGAAACCAGGCCCAACCTGGCCACACAGGCAGGATCACGCCGCTCAGGGTGCAAACGGCAAGTGCCGTGCTAAGCTTCTCGCAGCGCTACAGACAAGGGGGAAATACCGCATGAAACGACCGCTCGAACCCTCGGCGGAAGGACGCGGGCGCGTCGTCGGCATCACCGACGGCGTGTTCGCCATCGCGCTCACCCTGATCGTTCTCGAGATCAGGGTGCCGGCGCATGAAACGGTGCATTCCGAACGCGAGTTGATCACAGCGATCACAGCACTGGCGCCGCGCTTCCTGACCTATGCGCTCAGCTTCCTGACGCTGACCATCTTCTGGTTCGGCCAGCAGGCGCAACACGGGCTGATTGCAAAATCCGACCGGCGGCTTGCCACGCTGAACCTCTGTTTCCTCGGCTTCATCGCCTTGCTGCCGTTCTCGACCGACCTTCTCGCCGACTTCCTCGAATTCAGGACTGCGGTGCTCGTCTACTGGTTCAATCTTTTGATGCTCGGACTGACGCTGCTCGCCAGTTGGCGCTACGTGGACAAAAACGGATTTCTGGCCGAAGGTGTCGACGCGGAGACCACCCGAACGGTCTATCTGCGCATCGTCAAGGCACAGATCCTGTGGGCCGTCGGCGCTGCACTCTGCCTGATCAGCCCGTTGCTCAGCGTCGGCTTCATCCTGGTGGTGCAGCTGATCTATGCCGCAGCGCTGCGCGCGCCACTGCTGCGCAAGGTCATCGGGTGATTCGGGCGAAGGCGTTGCGCTTTAGTCGACGAACTCCACGATAACGCCGGGCGTCACGATCTTGGCAAGCTCGCGCGCGTCCCAATTGGTCAGCCGCACGCAGCCATGGCTTTCGGTCTTGCCGATCTTGGACGGATCCGGCGTGCCGTGAATGCCGTAGGTCGGCTTGTCCAGCGCAATCCAGACCGAGCCGACCGGGCCGTTCGGCCCCGGCGGGATGGTCAGGATCCTGTCGTTTTCGCCCTGCTTGAAATTGATGTTCGGGTTGTAGGTGTAGTTCGGGTCCAATGCGACACGCGACACCGCATGCGTGCCGGACGGCGACGGCGTGTCGGACGAGCCGATAGTCGCCGGATAGGCTGCGACCAGCTTGCCCGCCGCATCATAGGCGCGGACCTGCTTATTGGACTTGTCGGCGATGATGCGCGCCACCGGCGTCGCCACCAGCCTGCCGAAATTGGCGACCTTGATGATGGTGCCCGGACGATTGAAATTGGCGTCCGGATTGAGCTTGTTCAGATAGGTTTCATCCATATGAAAGCGCTCGGCCAGCGCTTCGGGTACCGACGTGTAGCCCATCCGATCGAGCTGGGCCTTTTGGCTGTAGTCCTCCGGTATCGAGGCGACATAGGGACCGGCCGCATCCTCGGGCGTGATCGTATAGGAGGCGAAGGCATCGCCGCCGGATTGCGCCAGGGCCGCCTGGATGCCGATTGCGTCGGTCGATTTCAGATTGCTGCCGGTGATCTCATTATAGGCGGCGAGCGCCTTGTCGACATTCGAGCCGAAGCGTCCGTCGATGACGCCGGGCGATGCACCGGCACGGTCGAGCAGCACCTGCAGTGCCGCCACGTCCTCGCGGGCGCCGAGCGCAAGCGACGGGTCGACCGCCGTCTTGCCGCCAGTGCTTGGCGGCGGGGCTGTGTCTGGCGGTAAGGCCGCCTGCTCGTTCGGCACCGTCGGCTCGACCGGCTCGATCGAGGCCTCGTTGAGCGGCTGGCGCTCGATGGTGCGCGGCTTTACCGGCTGCGCTGCCTCCGGATAACCGTTGCCGTAGCCGTCATCCCGTGGCGCTTCGGGGAAGGCTTCCACCGAATTGTCGCCATAGGGGTCGTACTCGTCAGCCGGCGGTATGATGACCCTGCCCCCGTCTTCCATCTGCCTGCGGCGGAACCGCGCCGTGTCCTCAGGGTCGTCGAGATAATAGGGGTCGTCCTCGACCGGTCCGAGGTTGCGCAAGCGCTCGCGGCGCAAGGCGCGGCGGTCGAGCCTGGTCTGCGGCGGCTGGATGGCGATGACCTTGCCGGTCTCCGCATCGACGATGACGCGGTTTCCCCTGGCATCGTAGTAGATATCGAGATTGCCGTTCTGGGCGACAAGAATGCCGCCGCCATTGGCGGCACGAACCACCCGTGGCGCGGTATCCACTATTGGCGAGGCCATCGCATTCGACGCCAGCAGCCCGGCAGCAAGCGCTGAAAGGGTGAAGATGGTGCGCAACATGATGGCCAAATTCTCCGGTCCGTAATTGCCGCCGCCGGCATTGTCTCTTCAAAGCGCCGCGCGTCTTTTTCGACGCGCAAAGGACGCTCTAACGCTTTAAATCTCCGAATCGTGCTTTGCGAAAATCAAAACTCGATTTCGGGCCGATGTGGTAGGCGAACCCCCTCGCCAGCAAATCAGTTGCCAACGATAAGGTTCCAATATGAACCGGGCATGAAGATGGCGGATTTCTGACCGATTAACCGGCAGCGAGTCCCAATTCCTTGCGCGCCTGCTTCGTCAGCTTCAGCACGACAAGACGGTGGCTTTCGCGCAGGTAATCCTTCAGCGCGCCATCATCCATGCTTTCGCCGGTCTGGCGCTGGATCCATTTCATGCCGCGTGAGGCAAGATAGGGCGCGGGCCGAAGGCCCGGCTGCTCCCTCAGCACGTCATAGGCGATGTCGGAGCATTTGAAGGTAACGAACGGCTCCTTGCCCTCACTCCAGCCGCCGATCGCGAAGACCTTGCCGCCGACCTTCCAGACATGGGCGCCGCCCCACTGCACGACATGGGTCGCCGAAGGCAGCGAGGCGCAGAAGCTGTTATAGTCGTCCAGCGTCATCTGCGCCCCGCCAGTGATGTTGGACCATGAACCGAAGGCCGGCGTAACAAAAGGGTATGCCGGTTTTTCGGAAAGGATCATGGTCGAGATTGAAGATAGGAATTCCATCCCGATTCGATCGGGATGGAACAGGCTCTTGGCTTGAGCTCAGGCGGCCGCTTCGGTTGCCACGACTGCCGGCTTCGAGCGGAAGTTCAAGCGGTCGGACCCAGCGGTGACCTTGACGGTTGAGCCGTCGAGGATCTCGCCGAGCAGGATCTTTTCCGCCAGGGGGTCCTGCAATTCCTTCTGCATCACCCGCTTCAGCGGCCGCGCGCCATAGGCCGGGTCGTAACCCTTGGCCGCTAGCCAGTCGATCGCCTCCTGATCGAGCGAAAGCGATATTTTGCGGTCAACAAGCAGGTTTTCCAGCCGCTTGAGCTGGATTTGGACGATCTGGCCCATATCCTGGCGGCGCAGCCGGTGGAACAGGATCACCTCGTCGATGCGGTTGAGGAATTCCGGCCGGAACGAAGCCCTGACGACATTCATCACCTCGTCGCGCACGACGTCGACATCCTGGTCCTCGCCGAGATTGACCAGATATTCGCCGCCGAGATTGGACGTCATGATGATCAGCGTGTTGCGGAAGTCGACCGTGCGGCCCTGCCCGTCGGTCAGCCGGCCGTCGTCCAGCACCTGCAGCAGCACGTTGAAGACATCCGGATGTGCCTTCTCGATCTCGTCGAACAGCACGACCTGATAGGGCCGGCGCCGTATCGCTTCGGTCAGCGCGCCGCCTTCCTCGTAGCCGACATAGCCGGGAGGCGCGCCGATCAGCCGGGCGACCGAATGCTTCTCCATGAACTCCGACATGTCGATGCGCACCATCGCGCTCTCGTCGTCGAAGAGGAAGCTGGCCAGGGCCTTGGTCAGCTCGGTCTTGCCGACACCCGTCGGCCCGAGGAACATGAACGAGCCGAGCGGCCGGTTCGGGTCCTGCAGGCCGGCGCGCGCACGGCGCACCGCTTTTGACACCGCCTGCACCGCCTCGCCCTGGCCGACGACGCGCTTGCCGACCTCGTCTTCCATGCGCAACAGCTTATCGCGCTCGCCTTCCAGCATCTTGTCGACCGGGATCCCCGTCCAGCGCGAGACGATATGGGCGACGTGATCGGGACCGACCACTTCCTCGACCATGCCGGCCTTGCCATCCCTGGCTTCAGCCTGCTTCAGCTGCTTTTCGAGTTCCGGGATCTTGCCATAAGCAAGTTCGCCGGCGCGCTGGAATTCGCCCTTGCGCTGGGCAATGGCAAGTTCGTTGCGGGCTTCGTCGAGCTGCTTCTTGAGGTCGGCGGCAAGCCCGAGCTTCTGCTTCTCGGCCTGCCATTTCGAGGTCAGCTCGGTCGATTCCTCCTCGAGGTTCGAGAGTTCCTTCTCGAGCCGGGCGAGCCGGTCTTTCGAGGCATCGTCCTTCTCGACCTTGAGCGCCTCGCGCTCGATCTTGAGCTGCATGATGCGGCGGTCGATCTCGTCCAGCGCCTCGGGCTTCGAATCGACCTGCATGCGGAGCCGCGAGGCGGCCTCGTCGACGAGATCGATCGCCTTGTCCGGCAGGAAGCGGTCGGCGATGTAGCGGTTGGACAGGGTTGCGGCCGCGACCAGTGCCGAATCCGAGATGCGCACCTTGTGGTGCTGCTCGTATTTCTCTTTCAGGCCGCGCAGGATCGAGACGGTGTCTTCGACCGTCGGCTCATTGACGAAGACCGGCTGGAAGCGGCGGGCAAGGGCCGCATCCTTCTCGACATGCTTGCGGTATTCGTCGAGCGTGGTTGCGCCGACACAATGCAGTTCGCCGCGGGCGAGCGCCGGCTTCAGCAGGTTCGACGCGTCCATGGCGCCATCCGCCTTGCCGGCACCGACAAGCGTGTGCATCTCGTCGATGAACAGAATGATGCCGCCGGCGGCAGACGTGACTTCGGAAAGCACCGCCTTCAGCCGCTCCTCGAACTCGCCGCGGTATTTGGCGCCGGCGATCAGCGACCCCATGTCGAGCGCCATCAGCTGCTTGTCCTTGAGCGATTCCGGCACATCGCCATTGACGATGCGCAGCGCCAGCCCTTCGGCGATCGCCGTCTTGCCGACGCCGGGTTCGCCGATCAGCACTGGGTTGTTCTTGGTGCGGCGCGACAGCACCTGGATGGTGCGGCGGATTTCGTCGTCGCGGCCGATGACCGGATCGAGCTTGCCCGCGCGGGCGTCCGCCGTCAGGTCGCGCGCGTATTTCTTCAGCGCGTCGTAGCCCTGCTCGGCGCTCGCCGAATCGGCAGTGCGACCTTTGCGTACGTCGTTGATGACCTGGTTCAGCGCCTGCGGCGTGACACCCGCCTTGGACAGGATGTCGGCGGTCTTGGCCGATTTTTCCATGGCCAGCGCCTGCAATAACCGTTCGACGGTAACGAAGCTGTCACTGGCCTTCTTGGCCAGTTCCTCGGCGGTCGAAAACACCTTTGCCAGCGGCTGCGCCAGATAGAGCTGGCCATTGCCGCCCTCGACCTTGGGCATTGACTCCAGTGCCGTTTCGACGCCGAGCTTGACGTCACGGACATTGCCGCCGGCGCGCTCGATCAGCGACGCAGCCAGGCCCTCGTCGTCATCGACAAGGACCTTGAGGATATGCTCGGGGGTGAATTGCTGGTGGCTGCGGGAGAGCGCCATGGTTTGCGCGGACTGGATAAAGCCGCGCACGCGCTCGGAATATTTTTCAAGATTCATGCCTGTCTCCTTCCGTCACCGGCCCGCTTCGCGGCACCGGATCAGATTGCGGTGACGGACCCGCCCGTTCGAGCCGGATCCTGTTCACGCAAGATATGGGACGCAAACCACGGACCCTCAAGACTCGACACTGGCGAACGCATAATATTCCGAGCGCGCAAACAAAAACGGCGGAGATTTCTCTCCGCCGCCTAGGGTAAACGATGCGCTAAGATCGCCTGAACGTTTCTTCGATCAATTCTCGACATCGGCAATAATAGGTTGACCGCCAGCGTCTTCAGCCGGCGCTGCATCGACCTTGCCAGCTTCGGCACTGTCAGGGCCGGCATTGTCGTTGCCGCCATTTGCCTGTTCGACATCGAGGCGCGGACGGCGCGGACGCCTGGGGCGGCGTGCCGGGCTGTTTTCGGCCGCGGCTTCGTTGAGCTCGGCCTGGGCGGCGAGACCCGCCGGCGAAAGGTTTTCGAATTGCGGTGCGGGCTCGCTCACAAAGACCGGCTCAGCGGCCGGTACGGGCTCCGCCTGCGCCGGCGTCTCGTCGCGCCGTGGCTGTTCGACGCGCTGGCCGCCCTGCTCGCCGCGCGCGCCATACTCGCCGCGCTGGCCGTTCTGGCCGTAACCGCCATTGGGGCGACGGTCGCGGTGGCGTCCGCCATTGTTGTCGCGGCCGTCACGGTTGTCGCGGCCGCCCCGATTGTCGCGGCTGTTTTCCTGGTTCAGCGCCAGCTCGGCCGGCGTGCCATCGATGACCGGCTGCGGGCCGGCCCCGTGATTGGCCGAAGCCGATGCCTCGTTGGCATTGTTGTTGCCGGCATTGTCGAACTCGTCGCGATCCTCGTCGCCGTCATCGTCGAAATCGTCGCGATTCTGCTGGGCGTTCTGGATCGGCATCTGCGCCTGAGCGGCTGCGATGATGCGGTTATAGTGCTCTGCATGCTGGAGATAGTTTTCCGCCATCACCCGGTCGCCGGAGCTTTGCGCGTCACGGGCAAGGGTTGCGTACTTCTCGGCAATCTGCTGAGCCGATCCGCGGATCTTCACGTCCGGGCCGTTGCTCTCATAGTTACGCGTCAGGGGATTCGGCCCCTTACGATTGTTGTTGTTATTGTTGTTGCCGCCGCCGCCACTGTTGTTGCGACCGCGCATGCGCCTGTTTTGCTGTTGTGGCCTCATTAGACTCTCTTCACTTTGAAATTTTCGAAAAACTCTTCACGAACGGAGGCGCTCATACGGCCAGCCGTTTCGTTCCTTCACCGGCGTTCGCCCGCATCAATTGCGTTGGCGCCACGTGCCATCCTGTTCCGGTTACTTCACTTGCCGGACGATTCCCGCACGAAGCTTGGGCGTCGTTTGCGCAAGAAGGCAGCTATTTCCAAGGAAAACCGAATCGCTAAGAGCACTGCCTGCTTCGTCTCATCCGGTTAACGCGACCCTAGCCGCATTCCCCGGTATTGCCAAGCGCTTTTTTCGCACTGCATCACGGCTTCCACCGTTCGAACACAAGAACTCTGTCGTTTCCGCCGAGATCACGAAACACCCCGACCGAACGGTACCCGGCCGCGGAGAATATCTCCGTAACCTGTTGGTGCTGCGTATGGCCGATCTCGACCGCAATCCTGCCTTGGAGTTCCAAATACGCTGCCGCTCCCGCGGCGATCTTCCTGTAGGGGCTCAGACCGTCCACGCCGCCATCGAGGGCCTGGCGTGGATCGAAACCGCGGACCTCGTCCTGCAGATTTCCAATGTCGTCTGAGGGTATATAGGGAGGGTTTGCGACAATTACATGGTACAGGCCAGAAACTTTTTCAAACCAGTCGGATTTGACCGGCGTGAACCGGCCGACGAGCCCCAATTCCCCGGCATTACGCATGGCTGTGGCCAGCGCCTCCTGCGAAATGTCAACGCCGGTGGCGGTCGCGGCCGGAACGGCGCTGAGCAGCGCCAGCGCGATGGCACCGGTACCGGTCCCTAGATCGAGGATGCGGCAGCCGCCCTCGCGTGCCGCCATTGCCTTGACGAAGGGCAGTATAGCCTCGACCAGCGTTTCGGTATCCGGCCGCGGCTCCAGCGTTTGCGGCGAAAGCGAAAGGCGCAAGCCGTAGAATTCGCGGTAGCCAAGGATCCGGTGTACCGGCTCGCCGGCGATGCGCCGCCGCAAGGCGGCTTCGATTACCGCCGTCACGTCCGTATCGACAGCGCGCCCGGGATCGGCGATGGCCTGCGTGCGACTGGTGCCGGAAAAATGCTCGACGATCAGCCTGGCATCGAGCGCCGGATCCGCGATCCCGGCTGCGGCGAGCCGGTTTCGCGCCTCCCGCAGCAGCGGCGCCAGCGTGGCGGGCAGGCTGTCAGCCATCGATGCCGATATCGGCGAGCAGCTTCGACTGGTGATCGGCTATCAGCGCGTCGATGATCTCGTCGAGTTCGCCCATCATCACCCGGTCGAGCTTATAGAGCGTCAGGTTGATACGATGATCGGTGACGCGACCCTGCGGAAAATTATAGGTGCGGATGCGTTCCGAGCGGTCGCCCGAGCCGACCTGCGACTTGCGCGATTCGGAACGTTCCTCGTCCGCCTTGCTGCGCTCGAGGTCGTAGAGCCTGGCGCGCAGGATCTGCATGGCCTTCGCCCGGTTCTGGTGCTGCGACTTTTCCGCCTGCACCACCATGATGCCGGTCGGCAGATGGGTGATGCGCACGGCCGAATCGGTGGTGTTGACGTGCTGGCCGCCGGAACCCGAGGCGCGCATCGTGTCGATGCGGATGTCTTCGGCCCTGATGTCGATGTCGACCTCTTCGGCTTCCGGCAGCACCGCGACCGTCGCCGCCGAGGTATGAATGCGTCCGCCCGCCTCGGTCGTCGGCACGCGCTGCACCCGGTGCACGCCGGATTCGAACTTCAGATGGGCAAAGACGCCCTTGCCCGAAACGGTGGCGATGATTTCCTTGTAGCCGCCGACCTCACCCTCGCTGGCCGACACCGTCTCGAAACGCCAGCCATGCGCCGCGGCATAGCGCTCGTACATGCGAAACAGGTCGCCGGCGAAAAGCGCCGCCTCGTCGCCGCCGGTGCCGGCGCGGATCTCGAGGATGGCGTTCTTGTCGTCGGCGGCATCCTTGGGCAACAGCAGGATCTGGATGTCCTTCTGCAGCGCCTCGATGCGATGCTTGACCTCCGGCAGGTCGGCCTCGGCCAAGGCGCGCATCTCGGCGTCGGTGCCCTTGTCGGCGAGCATCGCCTCCAGATCGGCCTGTTCGCGCTCGGCGGCGCGCAGCGCCCTGATCTTTGCCACCATCTCCTGGATGTCGGCATATTCGGAGGCCATCCTGACATAGGCGTCCGGCGCTGGCCCGGCCGACATCTGCGCTTCGAGCATGTCGAAACGCTTGACGACTTGATCCATACGGTCGCGGGGCAGGTTGATCATGGCGAAGTCTATAGCGGTATCGAGCGGTCATCGGCAAAGGCTTGCAGCAGCGCCCGCATCGGCAGGCCATGCGCCGGCGCCATCAGATTGTCGTCGAAGAACGCTTCCAGTTCGCTGAGCGGCAGTTCCGTCAGCATCGCCTTGACCGGGCCGATCGATGCCGGCGACATCGAGATCGAGCGATAGCCAAGGCCGATCAGCGCCATCGCCGAGATCGGCTTGCCGGCAAGTTCGCCGCACAGGGTCACCGGCGTCTGGTTGCGAGCCCCGGCATCGGCAATTTGCTTCAAAACACGCAGGAACGGCGTCGACAGCGGGTCGAAGCGGTCGGACAATTGGGTATTGCCACGGTCCACCGCCATGACGAACTGGAACAGGTCGTTCGAGCCGACCGAGACGAAATCGACCGCCTTCATCAACTCGTCGAGCTGGAACAGCAGCGACGGCACCTCCAGCATCGCCCCCACCTTAAGGCTGGTCGGCAAATGATGGGCAAAGCGCGACAAATGCCGGACCTCGCGATCGATGATCTCGCGCGCCTGCACGATCTCACCGAGTTCCGTCACCATTGGCAGCATCAGCTTCAGTTCGCGCCCGCCGCACGCCTTGAGCAGCGCGCGGATCTGGGTGCGCAGCAGGCCAGGCCGGTCGAGCGTCAGGCGGATGGCGCGCCAGCCGAGCGCCGGGTTCTCCTCCTGGATCGAGCCCTTGAAATAGGGCAGCACCTTGTCGCCGCCAATATCGATGGTGCGGAACGTCACCGGCTTGTCGCGCGCCGCCTCGAGCACGTCACGGTACAAGCGCTCCTGGGCTTCCGCGCGCGGAAAGGTCGAGGCGACCATGAATTGCAGCTCGGTGCGGAACAGGCCGATGCCGGCCGCGCCCGCTTCGGCCAGTTGCGGCAGGTCGACCGCCAGCCCGGCATTCATCAGAAGGTCGACCTGGACACCGTCCTTGGTCACCGACGGCTTCTTGCGCAGCTCGCGGTAGACCTCCTGCCGCCGCGCCCGGAAACGCACTTTCTCGGCATAGGCCGCCTCGAGGTCGGGCTGCGGGCGCAGATGGATCGCGCCTTCCTCGCCGTCGACGATGATGGCATCGCCGTTTTCCGCCATGGAAACGGCGCCCTTCATCTGGCCGGCGACCGGTATGCCCATGGCCCGCGCCACGATGACGACATGGCTGGTCGCGGCGCCGTCCTCCAGCACCAGCCCGCGCAGCTTGTCCCTGGGATAATCGAGCAGCTCCGCAGCACCCATGGAGCGGGCGACGATGATGGCGTCCTTGGGCAGCGAGGCCGCGACGTCCTCCGGTCCGCGCCCCATCAGCTGCCGCAGCAGCCGATTGGCGAGATCGTCGAAATCGCTCATCCGTTCGCGCAGATACGGATCGGTCATGTGCAGCATGCGGGCACGCATGTCGCTCTGCACCTTTTCGACCGCCGCTTCGGCCGTCAGGCCGTTGCGGATCGCCTCCTCGAGCCGGCGCACCCAGCCGCGGTCGTTGGCGAACATGCGATAGGCTTCGAGCACCTGGCGATGCTCGCCCTCGAAGGCGACGTCGCGGCGCTCCAGCATGTCGTCGATGGAGAGCCTGAGCGAGCCGAGCGACGCGTCGAGCCGCCTGACCTCTTCCTCGCTGTCCTCGTTGAAAAGATTGGTGACGACGATGCGCGGCTCGTGCAGCACCACATGGCCGAGCCCGACGCCTTCGTTGAAGGACAGGCCGGTAAAGCTTACCGGGCGGCGCAGATCGAGCTCTAGGCCGGGCCTTGTCAGCCGCTCCAGATCGCCGGTGGCGATCATCTCGGCGATCACCATCGCCGTCGTTTCCAGCGCCTCGACCTCGTCGTCGCGATAATGGCGCATGGTCTTGTTCTGCACGACCAGGACGCCGAGTGTCCGCCCTGCCCGCAGCACCGGCACGCCGAGGAAGGAATTGTATATCTCTTCCCCTGTCTCCGGCAGGTAGGCGAAGGCAGGATGCTCCTGTGCGTTGGAGAGGTTGAGCGGCCGCGCCGAGGCCGCGATCGTGCCGACCAGGCCTTGCCCCAGCCTGAGCTGCGCCAGGTGGACGGCGTTCGGGTTCAGGCCTTCGGTGGCGTAGAGTTCGAGCACCGAATCGGCGCGCAGCACATAGAGCGAGCAAACCTCGGCAACCATGTTGGAGGCGATGTCGCGCACGATTCGGTCAAGCCGCTCCTGCGGCTCCAGCGGCTCTTGCATGAGCTCGCGGAGCCGTTTCAGCAAAACGCGCGGGCCACTGGCCGAATCACGCATCGCGGCTTCTTCTCCAATAGCGTTTCAACCGGTGCAGGTTGCCCTGCACAGCGGCACAAACGCAACAACTCAATTAGAGCGCCATCGTCCAATTGGACGCATAAAGACCGCTCCAAGATTTTCGATCCGCTGCATCCTGCCTTCCGAAAATCGATTCCGATTTCGGGCCGATGCAGTCCGCTACTGCTTATCCAGACCGTACACGGAATGCAAAGTGCGAACTGCTAGTTCCGTATAGGGACCGTCGATCAGGATCGAAATCTTGATTTCGGACGTCGTGATGGCGCGGATGTTGATCGCGCGGTCGGCAAGCGCCTTGAAGGCGGTAGCGGCGACGCCGGCATGGCTGCGCATGCCGATGCCGATGACCGAGACCTTCGACATGCCGGCTTCCGACTGCACCACGTCGTAGCCGATCGTCGCCTTCAGCCGCTCGAGCACGGCGAGCGCCTTGTCGACGTCGCCGGATGGCACGGTGAAGGTCATGTCAGTGAACTTGCCGTCCTCGGAGATATTCTGGACGATCATGTCGACATTGATGTTGGCCTCGGCCAGCGGCCCGAAAATGCCGGCGGCGACGCCCGGCCGATCGCCGACGCGGCGCAACGAAATCTGCGCCTCGTCCTTGGCGTAGGCAATTCCGGTGACGACCTGCTGTTCCACGATCTCTTCCTCGTCGCAAATAAGCGTTCCCGGCGGATTAAGCAAATCCCCCATTCCTGGTGCGTCGGGATCGTCGAAGGACGACCGCACGAAAGTACGCACCCTGTGCACCATGGCAAGCTCGACCGAGCGCACCTGCAGGACCTTGGCGCCGAGCGAGGCCATTTCGAGCATTTCCTCGAACGAAATCTTGGCCAGCCGCCGCGCCTTCGGCTCGATGCGCGGATCGGTCGTATAGACCCCGTCGACGTCGGTGTAGATATCGCAGCGGTCGGCCTTGACCGCTGCCGCGATGGCGACTGCGCTGGTATCGGAGCCGCCACGACCGAGTGTCGCGATCCGATTGTCCGGCCCGATGCCCTGGAAACCGGCAACCACCGCCACCTGGCCTTCGCCGAAGCGCTTGATCAAGAACGCGCCGTCGATGTCGAGAATGCGCGCCGCGCCATGCGCGTTGTCGGTCTTGATCGGGATCTGCCAGCCTTGCCAGGAGCGGGCATGCACGCCGATATTCTGCAGCGCGATCGCCAGCAAGCCGGCAGTGACCTGCTCGCCGGAGGCGACCACGGCGTCATATTCACGCGCATCGTGCATCGGCGAGGCCTCGCGCGTCCATTGCACGAGCTCGTTGGTCTTGCCGGCCATCGCCGAGACCACGACGGCGACCTCATGGCCGGCGTCGACCTCGCGTTTGACATGACGCGCCACATTGCGGATGCGGACGATGTCGGCGACGGACGTTCCGCCGAATTTCATCACGATGCGCGCCATAGAAGCGAAATGCCTTTGACTGGATGCCGGACCGAAGGCCGAAAAGCGGAAAAATGCGCCAAGCTGTGGCCGGGCGCTCAATGCGCGGCCTCCTTAGCCAAATGATCGCGGTTTCGCAAGGCATGCCGCCGCTGCCGGCCAGGCGACACACGAGCACAGCGTCACGCCTGCACTGCCTCTTGGCAAATGCCGCTCGCTTCAGCCCAGCTGTGCCGTGGCTCTCCACAGGCGCGGATAATCGAGGACGAAACCGAGCGGCGAGACCTCCAGTGTCTCGTGGTAGCCGAACATCGGGGCGGCATAGGCGTAATGTGCAGCATCGACGCGCTGATAGGTTTGCTCGAGGCGAACGAGCCTGAGTTCGGGAAATGTCAGATAGGCCGCCGGGGCGGGCGTCGCCGTGCCGACATCGAGGGCAAAACGGCGAAGCGCCAAAAGGTTCGTTGCGGGCGTGAAGCCGAGATCGACATCGATGAGACCGTCGACTTCCGCTTGATGCTCGCCGTTCAGCGTCCATTGGCGCTCGGTCAGCCGGTCGATCCTGTAATGCAGCTCTTGCGTGCCGAGAAAGCCGTCGGCGCGCGCCGATCGTGTATGCCAATCGGCGTCGCAGTCCGCCTCGTAGGCGATGCTGCACGGCTCGCCGTCCTGGACGAAAAGCGCCTGTCCCCTGAGGTTCCACCCAGAGCCCGATTCCGACAGAAGGCAAGCGTCGTGGCCTTCCTGGTCAAGCCGGCGCCAAAGAATGGAAGCAACCGCTCGCATCATTGCGCACTCCTCCGAACCCGATGTCTCTGCTTCGTCCGCCAAAGCCTAGGCGTTTCCTTCCGGCACACCATCAACTGACACGTGCTGACACAAATGCAGCCGGCAAAAGGCGGCGCCGGAAGGCATCGCGCGCATCGCACCGCCGGCGGTGAATTTCGCGCCTTGACATTCGCAGCCTCGCGCCCGACTTCCTAGCGTCCGAGGAGACCACGCCATGCCAGAGCCCCGACGATCGACGATCGATGCCGGAGAGGTGGAACGCTTTTCCGCCCTTGCCGCCGAATGGTGGAACCCGAACGGCAAGTTCCGCCCGTTGCACAAGTTCAACCCGATCCGGCTTGCCTATATCCGCGACCAGGTGGCGGCCCGCTTCGGCCGCGATCCGCGTGCGGCACGGCCGTTCGAAGGCCTGCGCTTCCTTGACATCGGCTGCGGCGGCGGGCTTCTGTGCGAGCCGATGGCGCGGCTTGGCGCCGAAGTGGTCGGCGCCGATGCCTCCATCACCAACATCGAAGTGGCCAAGCTGCATGCGGCGGAAGTCGGCGTGAGCGTTGACTACCGCGCCACGACCGCGGAAGACCTGGCCGATGCCGGCGAAAAATTCGACGTCATCCTCAACATGGAAGTGGTCGAGCATGTCGCCAATGTCGATCTGTTCCTGGCCAAATGCGGCGAGATGGTCAAGCCTGGCGGCATCATGTTCGTCGCCACCATCAACCGCACGCTGAAGGCCCTGGGCCTGGCCATCATCGGCGCCGAATATGTGCTGCGTTGGCTGCCACGCGGCACCCACCAGTTCGGCAAGCTGGTGCGCCCCGAGGAACTGGAAAAGGCGCTTGCCGGCGCCGGCCTGACCGTCATCGACCGCACCGGCGTCACCTACAACCCGCTCGCCGACCGCTGGCAGCGCTCGAAGGACATGGACGTCAACTACATGGTGCTGGCGGAGAAGGCATCCGTCTGAAGCTTACGCCTTCTGGCCCCTATGGCCTCTGGCTTTGCGCCTTGGTGGTGATGAACACGCCGGCGGTGATGATGACGGCACCGGCCCAGGTCAGCAGTTGATAGCGCTCGCCGAGGAAGAGGGTCCCGGCAAACAGCCCGACCGCCGCCGCGACGTAGCCGATCTGGCTGAGATAGACCGGGCCGCCGACCGCTTGCAGGCGGAAGAAGAAGGCGAACATCGCCGAGGCTGATGCCACCTGTGCCGCAGCGACCAGCGGCACGCCGCCAAGCGAGCCGAATGCATTGCCGCCAAGCAGGACCAGAATGCCGGCAAACAGCATCAAGGCTGCTGCCAGATGGCTGCCGACGGCGAGCTCGATCGGGCCGGTGCCTTCGGGCCAGTCGACGGTACGGTAAATGTTGCCGGCGGCGAGGCTGACCGGGATGAGCAGGCCCATCGCAACCCAGAAAAATTCGGCCGGCTGGCCCGCTTCGCCGCGCGTCACCGCCACCATGACTGCGCCGACGAAACCGACGGCGATGCCGACGACGCCCAGCATGGTCGGGCGCCTGACGCCGAGCAGCATCGAGAACACCAGCGTGACGACCGGCGACAGCGTGAACATGATGCCGCTGTAGCCGGCGCCCAGATGCGGAATGGCTGAAAACATCAGCAGATTGGGGATTGCATATGAGACGGCCGCGGTGACGAAGAAATAGCGCAGCCTGTGCGGCGTAAGCCGCATGCGCTTCCCGTTGAGCAGCAATGCGCACAAAAGCACGCCGCCGGCACCAAGCGAGATGACGAAGGCCCAGACCATGGCGGCCACGCCGGCCGCCGTCGCGATCTTGCCGAACGGCAGCGTCAGGCCGAGCAGTCCACCGGTGACAACCAGAAGGCCAAGCGCCGAGTCCCAGAGAAATTTCATCGCACCGTCCCGTCGCCCGTTCGCGGCACTTGGCCAATATCGCAAGCTGAGGTAAGATAAGCTAAAGATTCTTCACGTCAAGATACATAACGGTGAGAGACATGGATCGCGCAGCAAAAGCGATCGGGCAATGGAAAAAGGAACGGCCGGATCTCGATGTCTCGCCGATGGCCGTGCTCGGACGGTTGAACGAGGCCGCCTCGCTGATCGCACGAGAGCGGCTGGCGCCGCTGTTTGCAAGTTACGGGCTGCAATCCGGAGAATTCGATGTGCTGGCAACGCTGCGTCGTTCCGGGCCGCCATACGCGCTGACGCCGACGGCTCTCTACGAGGCGACGATGGTGACGTCGGGCGCGATGACCAACCGCCTCGATCGGCTCGAGAAATCCGGCCTGATCAAGCGCGGGCCGCACCCCGACGATCGCCGCGGCATTGTCGTGCAGCTGACTAAAAAGGGTCTGGCGTTGATTGACGAGGCGGTTACCGCTCACGTCGCCAACGAGCACCAGATACTTTCCGGCCTGATACGCCCGGAGCAGATCATGCTGGCTCGCCTGCTCGAAAAATTGATAGCGAGCCTAGGCTAACCCAAACGGCAACCACTGGGATTCTGCGATCATTGCATTGGGAGTCGTAACTGCCAGAGGAGTTTGCCGATGACAGAACATGCAGTCGTGATTGCCGGAGGAGGTCCGACGGGCCTAACCCTGGCAGGCGAGTTGGCGTTGGCAGGCATTGACGTAGCCATTGTCGAACGCCGCCCGAACCAGGAGCTTGCCGGTTCGCGTGCTGGAGGTCTGAGCTCACGCACTCTCGAAGTTTTCGATCAGCGCGGCATCGCGGACCGGTTCCTTGCGGAAGGACAAATAGCCCAAGTCACGGGATTCGCGGCGATGCGTTTAGACATCAGCGATTTTCCGACCCGCCACAACTACGGGCTGGCGCTGAGACAGAAACACATTGAGCGCATTCTCGCTGGATGGGTCAGCGAGCTGGCAGTGCCGATCTATCGCGCCCGTGAATTAACGTGTTTCGTGCAGGACGACGCCGGCGTCAGCATCGAACTGTCCGATGGTGCGTCGCTGCGGGCAAGCTATCTCGTCGGGTGTGATGGAGGCCGCAGTCCGGTCCGCAAAGCTGCTGGCATTGAGTTTCGAGGATGGGATGCGACGACCAGCAGCATCCTCGCCGAGGCCGAGATGGCGGAGGAGCCGCCACTGGGCATTCATCGCACCGCACTTGGCATCCATGCCTTCGGCAGGGAAGAGTACGAAATTCGTGACGGCAAGGTCGTCTTTGCCGATAAAGGTCCCATAGCCGTCATGGTCACTGAAAAGAATGTCGGCGCCACGACCGAGCCCACGCTGCGCGATCTCCGCGAAGCGCTCGTCGCCGCATGCGGAACAGATTACGGAATCCATAGCCCAACCTGGATTTCCAGGTTCACGGACATGTCGCGGCAGGCGGCGGCTTACCGCAAGGGCCGGGTTCTCCTAGCGGGCGATGCCGCCCATGTGCATTCCCCGGTGGGCGGACAAGGCCTCAATATCGGTGTGCAGGATGCGGTGAACCTCGGTTGGAAGTTGGCCCAAGTGGTGAAAGGAACATCGCCTGAACGCTTGCTCGACACTTATCACATCGAGCGGCATCCGGTTGCGGCCCGCGTGTTGCGTACGACAATGGCACAGGTCGCATTGCAACGTACTGATGATCGCACTGAAGCCTTGCGTGAAATGGTATCAGAGCTCCTTGGGATGGAGGAGCCTCGCAAACGGATCGCTGCCGAGATGTCCGGACTTGGTATCCATTACGACCTCGGCCAGGGGCATCCGCTGGTCGGCCGCCGCATTCCTGACCTCGACCTGGCCACGCCTGATGGTCCCATGCGCGTATTTGCGCTCCTCCAAAAAGCGCGGCCAGTGCTCTTGATTCTCGACGCGCCGGGCAGCCTCGACATCAAGCCGTGGTCAGACCGCATTAAGTTGGTTTACGCCAAATGTGACGATCCATGGGAGTTGCCTGCGCTAGGTTTGGTCTCCGCTCCAACCGCAGTTTTAATTCGGCCCGATGGATATGTTGCTTGGGTAGGCGACAGGACGCAGGATGGTCTTCAAGACGCGATGAACACCTGGTTCGGACCACCGGGCTAAAAACCGCAAAAACCAGTTAGCTCGAATGGTCCCGAAATCAACGGCTACGGACGGCAAAAACTCAGATCCTGGTCGCCGAGCCTCGTTTGGGCCGGCGAACAGCTCTGATCTTGCCGCTGTTTCCGCCGCCACAGAAAAACTGGTCGCCGCCATCGGATTCGAGCCCCGACACGCCTGTTCCCGGCGGCATATCGAGCTTCTCAAGGACCTTTCCCGTTTCAGGATCGATCCGCCTGACATCGCTCTCCTCCCCCTCCCAGGTGCCATGCCACAGCTCGCCGTCGACCCAGCTGACCCCGGTGACGACGCGGTTGGAAACGATGGTGCGAAGGATTGCCCCTGTCTCGGGATCGACCTGATGAATCTTTCGGCCCCGATGCTGCCCGACCCAGAGCGTTCCTTCGGCCCAGGCGAGCCCGGAATCACCGCCATTGCCGGGCGCCGGGATCGTCGCCAGCACCTGGCCATTCCTCGGATCGATCTTCTGGATGCGATCCTCGGCGATCTGATAGAGGTGCTGGCCGTCGAAGGCCGTTCCGGCGTGCGCCGCGACGTCGATCGAGCGCACCACTTTGCCGCTTGCCGGATCGAAGGCGTTCAATCTGTCGCCTGAGGCAAACCAGACATGCTCACCGTCGAAGGTAACGCCGTCCACGTGGTCGACACCCGGAAAGGGTCCATATTCTCGAAGGATTTCGGCTGCGGATCGTTCCATGATTCCATCCTAGTAGCCCGGCAGTGGGCCGGGGAGTAACAAGATTGTCGGGAAACCCGTCAGCGGCGGGGTCATCCAGCGACGCGCCCGTCCGCGGCCGAACGACTGCACCTTGCCGGCCAGGGCGAGTTGCTCGAGCGCTCGCTGCACGGTACGCGAACTGGCTCCAAGCGCAATCGCCAGGGCCGAACTCGACCAAGACTCGCCGTCGGCGAGGAAGGCGAGCACGGCGGCATGCTCTTCTTCGACGGGTGGCGCCAGCACGACGACCTCACCTGCGCGGCGCGGGGCCAGCGCAAAGCCCCGCTTCGTCGCGCTCACATCCGCCAAGCTCCGAAGCTCCGCGCGAAGCCGCCCGACTTCGACGCGCAATCGTGCGCGATGTGATTCGTCCGCGTCCTTTCCGCGGAAAGCGCGCGCAATGAGCGTCGCTCTTGCCACGTCCCCCGGCCAGGCTTCGGCCAGCGCGCGGGCCAGCGCGAACAGCACCGGGCGGGTCGCCAGCGAGACGACCGTGTCTGCGACCCGCACGACATTGCGGCATGCATCCACCACGAGCGCCCCCGACGCCAGGAGCGCTTCGACTTCGTCGAGCAGGAGGGGCCGTTCCCCGCCACGCGCGACAAGGCGTGCGGCCGGCGTGTCCAGCACCAGCGATGCGCTCTCCACCTCCGCGATCAGCGCGGGGATGCCGGACGCGCGCGCCGCCCGCGCCGCCAGGCCAAGCGCGGCGCGCGCAGGGCCGGTCCGCAAGCGGCGGATGGCGATGCCGGCGACAGCCAGCTCGTGGGCGGCCCGCGATGCCGGCGGCAGCGGCGACGGATCGAAGCCGTCCAGCCTGCGCTCGGCTTCGTCGAGATGGCCGATCAGCAGCAGGCGCCGAACGTCGAGGTTGCGCGCATGCGCGGCGTTGACGCGGTCGCCATGCTTTTCAAGCGTCGCCCGTGCGGCGTCGAGTGCCTTGGCCGGCCAGGTAAGGTCGCGCGAGACGAGCGCGATCTCGGCCTCGGCGACGATACACCGCGCGCGGGCCACGGCCTCCCTCGGGCTGAATGCGTGCGCCGCCCGCTTGAGGAGAACCTTCGCCCTATTCAGGTCGCCAAGCTGCGCCATCGCGATACCGCGCAACGCCAGTGCCGGCGCATCGTCGCGCAGCGCAACCCGCTTCAAGGCGCCGAGCGGATCGCCCGCCGCAAGCGCATGCGCCGCGGCCGTGATCAGCGAGTCCATCGGAATCCCGTCACACTTGTCACTCCCATGGCTTCGACATCCGGCGCTAAGTCCATCTCACCAACCAGTCGTATCGACAACGGCGACTGTAGCCAACCTGAGTTGCGGCGCGCCAACCTTGAGTCGCGGCTAGACCGTGCACTGGGCTCGAACGCAACGATAAAGCAGTAGGAGAGACGCAATGAAGATCGAAGGTACAACCATCCTGGTGACTGGCGCCAATCGGGGCATCGGTCGGGCACTGGTCGAGGAAGCCCTGAGCAGAGGCGTAAAGCGCGTCTATGCCGCAACCCGCCAACCGATGGCTCATCCGGACCGGCGTGTGACGTCCCTGACCATGGATGTGACCAACGCTGCGCAGATCCGGGAGGCCGTCGAGAAGATCGATGCTCTCGATATCCTCATCAACAACGCCGGCGTATCGCCCATCGATGACCTAAGCGACCGTCGTGTGCTCGAACAACAGCTGGCCGTAAACCTCTTCGGCTCGTACGACGTTACCCAGGCTCTGCTGCCGTTGCTGGCCCGGTCGCGGGGAGCCATCGTCAACATTCTGTCGCTGGCCTCGATTGCCGCCGTGCCGTTCAGTCCGGCTTACTCCATCTCGAAGGCGGCCTCGTTCTCGCTGTCGCAGTCGTTGCGCACCCTTTTGGCCGGACGGGGTGTCAGCGTCCACAGGGTCCTTCCCGGCCCGGTGGACACGGACATGACACGGGGCCTGGACATTGCGAAGGCCTCTGCGGAGTCTGTCGCGCGGGCAATCCTGAACGGCGTGGAGAACGGCGAAGAGGAAATCTTCCCCGATCCCATGTCGGAATCCCTGGCGGAGGGCTGGCGCAGCAGTGCAGTCAAGGCGCTTGAACGCCAGTTTGCAGCCTATGCGGAAGCAAGCCCGTCAAGTGAAGCAAGCCCGTCAGGCAGTGGGCATGAAAGAAGCAGCGAAACGATTGCCCGCGAGCCCCATCCTTGCTGCTCGGCCTGAAACTGTAGACGCCTGTGCGGGGGTGGCGGCATTGCCGCCATTCGGCGCCGCCCCGACCTTGACGGCGCTGCCTGGCGAAGAGATGCCTCGCTATGTCTGGAGCAGGTTGACGGATCAGTTGCGGTCGTCGGGGAAGCTTGGAATAGGCATGAACTCGACGCCGTCCTCGGCGAGGCTCTTGGCCTCGTCCAGCGTCGCCTCGCCATAGATACCGCGCGGATCGCTTTCACCGAAATGGATCTTGCGCGCTTCCTCGGCGAATTTGTCGCCGACATAGTCGGCATTCTCGCGCACCTTGTCGGCCAGCGCCTTGAGCTGCGCCAGCGCCTGCTTCTGCGCCTCGCCCATGGCCAGCAAGATGCTTTCGCGCTTGCGCCCGGTCGAGACGGCAGGCGCCATCAGCGCCTTGTCGACCTTGCGCGAGCCGCAGGCCGGGCAATCGACGAAACCGCGCCTCTTCTGCGTGTCGAAATCGTCGTTGCTGCGGAACCAGGCCTCGAATTCGTGCTCGTGTTCGCAGATCAGGGAAAAGCGGATCAAGAGGCGGCACCCCTGAGCGGCATTGCCTCCGCCGAACCGGCGTTTACGGCAAAATCGCGTGCGTTTTTGAGATTCGGTATCTTTTTGCGCGCAGCGACGGACTGCGCCGGGTCGATCTCGGCGACGATCACCGCCGGCTCGTCATGCGCGGCTTCGGCGACGATGCGGCCCCAGGGATCGACGATCAGCGAATGGCCATAGGTTTCGCGGCCGTCTTCATGCACGCCGCCTTGCGCGGCGGCGACGACATAGGCGCCGTTCTCGATGGCGCGCGCCCTGAGCAGCACGTGCCAATGCGCTTCGCCGGTCTGGCGGGTGAAGGCGGCGGGCACCGAAAGCAGATCGGCGCCGGCCAGCGCCTCGGCACGGAACAGCTGCGGAAAGCGCAGATCGTAGCAGACGGCAAAGCCGAGCTTCGCGCCATTGACTTCGGCGACGACGGCCTCGGTGCCAGGCTCATAGGCGGCGGATTCGCGCCAGCTCTCGCCATTGTCGAGATCGACGTCGAACATGTGGATCTTGTCGTAGGTGGCAATCCTGGCGCCGTCCGGCCCGAACAGAAGGGCGCGGTTGGCAAGCTTGCCGTCGGCGCGCAGAATGGCGGTCGAGCCGATATGCAGGAAAATGCCGAGCTCCTTGGCCAGCCGCCGCGACGTCGAGACGACGATGTCCTTGTCCTCGGAGGTGAAGGAAGCGGCCCATGCCTGGCTGTCGCGGATCAGCGCGCCGGTCATTTCCGGCGTCTGGATATAGGTCGCGCCAAGGCCTGCCGCCTCGCGCACCAGCCGTTCCAGATCGACCGCATTGCGCTCCGGGCTGGTTCCCGAACGCATCTGGATCGCCGCCGCCTTGAAACCACCCATCGTCATGTCCTTATCTGGCCGAGCCGTTGGCGAGCAATTTGTCCAGCCGTCCTTCCGCCTCCAATTCGTGGAGATCGTCAGAGCCGCCGACATGCGTGTCGCCGATGAATATCTGCGGAAAGGTGGAACGGCCGTGAGCGCGGGAGATCATCTCCTGGCGCAGCTCCGGCGAGAACGAGGCGTCGTGCTCGGTGTAGGTCACACCCTTCCTGTCGAGCAGCCGCTTGGCCGCGGTGCAATAGCCGCACATCATCCGCGTGTAGATCGTCACATCGACCATCGGTCAGCAATCCTGCCTCGTTCCTAGGCTATATAGGCGCCGATTCGTCGGCCCGAAAGTCCCCCGGCAGCACACGCGCAAAGGTCAGTACGTCGACCGCGCCGGCACCGCCCTTCTTCAACGCCTTGGCGACCGCGCGGACGGTGGCGCCGGTGGTGTAGACATCGTCGATCAGCAGCACCCGGCGGCCGGCGATTTCGATCTCCGCCTCATCAGGCACTTTGAATGCGGCGCGAACATTTTCCTCGCGTTCCCGCCGCTCAAGCCCGACCTGCTGGCGCGTGAGTTTGACGCGCCTGATGGCTGATGGCGCGAAAGGCCGCTCCCCGAGCTGCGCCACCGCCCGCGCCAGTTCCGCCGACTGGTTGAACTGCCGTCGGAAGAAACGCCGCCAGTGCAGCGGCACCGGCACGACCACGTCGGCCTCGGCGATGAGCTCGGCACCGGCGCGAAGCATCCAGCGCGCCATCCACGGCGCCAGATCGGTGCGGTCCTGGTATTTCAGCCCTTGCACCATCTGGCGGGCAACGCCGGAATAGGCGACCGCCGCCCGCGCGCGCTCGAACGGCGGCGGGTCGGCTATCGCCTCCGCCGACAGGAAACCCTCACCCATATTGTGGGTGAACGGCGTGCCCATCACCGGGCACCACGGCCGTTCCAGCAGCCTGAGTTTCGGCCAGCAGGCGCCGCACAACACGCCGGGCTGCGAGACATGGCGGCGGCAGCCGGCACAGACCGGCGGGAACAAGAGGCGCGCTGGCCAGCCCAATGCCTTGCGGGCAATGCTCTTGATCGCACTACGCTTGATCTCTGGCATGGGATCGGCCACGTGGTTGGTCCTCCGCATCACTATATCAGAGAGCGAAGCACAAGGACCTGCCCATTGCAGCCTGTAATTGACACCTCGCTCTGGCTGGCGCGCAAGCGCCGGGCACTGACCCGTCCCATCGCCGGCGCGGATTTCCTCATGCGGCGGGCGGCCGAGGATCTTGCCGACCGGCTCGGCGCCGTCGAACGCAGGTTCGGCAAGGCGGCCTCATTGTTTTGCCAGACGCCGGCAGCAGCAGAGGTGCTCGCCGAAAGCGGCAAGGTGACGGAAAACGTGCGCGTCGAGGCCGACGCCGCTTTCCTGGGTGGCCAGCCAGGACTGTTGGCGCCGTTGGAAACCGTGCCATTCGAGCCGGAAAGCCTCGACCTCGCAGTCTCGCTGCTGTCGCTGCAGGCGATGAACGACATTCCCGGCATGCTGGTGCAGGTCCGCCGGGCGCTGAAGCCGGACGGGCTTTTCCTCGGCGCCTTCGCCGGCACAGGCACGCTCTCCGAACTGCGCGAAAGCCTGCTTGCCGCCGAGACCGAGCTCTATGGCGGCGCCAGCCCGCGTGTGATCCCGTTCACCGACGTCCGCGACGCCGGCGCGCTGCTGCAGCGCGCCGGCCTGGCACTGCCGGTTGCCGACGTCGAGACGATCACGGTGCGCTACGATTCGCTATTTGGCCTGGTCGCCGACCTGCGCGCCATGGGCGAGACCAGCGCGCTTGTCGACCGCAGCAGGCGGCCGGGCACGCGAGCGCTGTTCGCGCGCGCCGCCGAAATCTATGCGGAGCGGTTTTCGGATGCCGATGGCCGCGTCAGGGCGAGTTTCTCGGTGGTCTGGATGTCAGGCTGGGCGCCCGATGCCTCTCAGCAAAAGCCGCTGAAGCCGGGCTCCGCAAAAATATCGCTGAAGACAATCCTGGAAAACCCCGGCGGCCCCTGAGCGTATCCTTGCGCAAAAGCTAAGCGTATCCCACGCAAAAGCTAAGCGGGTCACTGTGCAAAAGCGTTGGCAAGCTTGCTGCTGTTGTCGCTGAACAACCACTGGATGGCGCCGGCAGCCTGGCCAATACCAGCGACAATGGCAAGCGACAGCACGGCGACGATCAAACCATATTCGATAGCCGTCGCACCCCTCTCGTCGTCTAAAAATCGTTGCAGCAAGATTTTCATGGGCGCCCATCCCTCTTGCCCGAACCTAGCGCCGACCCGTTAAGAAAGGTTAATGCGACAGGCTTAACGCGCGGTGAACCTGCTGCATTCTAGGAAACAGCCGAATCCTAGAGATCTGTTGAGGAGTCAGCAGTCGCCGCTGCTTCTGCCATCGGCCCGTATAACGCAGACCGAACTGGGCAGCGGCTGCAGCACGCTCTTGCGTAGCGTATAGCTATCGCGCTGGCCGATCGAGCCGGTGCTCATCGTATCAAGCCCGTCGCGGGCAAACTGCGAGCGGGTCCGGCTGTCGAGGTAGGGCGTCGCGATCAAGGCCAGAGCCACCGCGGCCGAGCCGAACAAGAGGGCGATGCGCAATATTCCCATGCCGGCATTGGCGGCGCCAGGAAGGCGGTCGGGCCAAGGCGAGTCCCAGTCCTTTTCAAGGCTCATGCAAATCGCTCCCCAGCGGTGGAATCGGCGTAACCGCCTAGCGTCAATTTTTCACGGTCAGATAAATCTTTCATTAACGCTGCTGCCAGCGCGTTGCGGCGCTGCCCGATTTACGGCAGGTCGGCCGTTACAGCAGATCGATGAGGAACTGGATCAGCGGGGCATCGGCCGGCGGCATTGGAAAATCGCGCATCTGGCGCGGCCGCACCCATTTCAGCACCTGGCCTTCCTTCGGCTGGGCAATGCCGCGGAATCGACGGCAGACGAACAGCGGCATCAGCAGGTGAAAATCATCGTAGGAATGGCTGGCGAAGGTGAGTGGCGCCAGGCAAGGGATGTCGGTTTCGATGCCGATCTCCTCGTACAATTCGCGGATCAGGCATTGTTCCGGCGTCTCACCGGGCTCGACCTTGCCGCCCGGAAACTCCCACAGGCCGGCGAGTTGCTTGCCTTCGGGCCGCTGCGCCAAAAGCACGCGCCCGTCGGCATCGACCAGCGCGCAGGCCGCGACCAGGAGCAGGCGTTTGCCGATCGTATCCAAGCCGCTCATGCGCCGGGTGGCCGGCGATAGCGATAGCGATAGACTTCGTCGAATCCGAGCGAACGGTAGAGCGCCAGCGCCGGCGCGTTGTCAGCCTCGACCTGCAGCCAGGCTTCCCGCGCCCCGCGCAGCCGCGCCCATTTCAGCGCCGACCGGATGAGATGGCGGCCATGGCCCTGGTTGCGCACCGACCTGTCGGTGGCAATCTCGAACAGGCCGGCAAGGTCGCCGTCATGCACGCAGATCAACGTTGCCAGCGGTTCGCTGCCGGCCTCCAGCGCAAACAGCCCGGCCTCCGGCTGGATGGCGCCGATGATCTCCGACAGGCCCGGCCGCAGCGACACATCCGAGCCGCTCACCTTGAGCGCCGCGCCGATGAAACGGCTGATGTCCTTCAACGGAATCTGGTCCATGGCGTCGTCGAGCGTGGCGTCCGCCAGCGGCAGCCGCATGACCAGCGACTCCGCGAATATGCTCCAGCCCTCGCCGTCGAGGTACTTCGAAAGATCCGGCCCCGACAGCGGCGAGATGCGAAAGGTCAGCGGCCTGCCATAGGCGTCGAACCGACGGCTGGCGCGACCGATGCGCTCGGCAATGTGCTGGATGTCGCCCGGATCGAGCGGATTGACCGAATTCAGCCGCTTGGCCGGATGGCCGGCCGTCAGCCGCACCACCCAGGTGCCGTCATAATGGACGGCGGCCGCCGGCCAGGCGCGAAATCCGGCCGCCTCATAGCGGCGCACGATCGCCAACACGCTTGCCGGATGTCTGGAAGCCAACGCCATCAGCTCCGATAATCGCCGTTTATGGCGACATATTCCTTGGTGAGATCGCAGGTCCACACCGTCGCCTTGCCGCGGCCGATGCCGATATCGGCGCGGATGCGGATCTCGTCGCGCTTCATATACGCCGAAGTCGCCTCCTCGGAATAGGCGGCGTCGCGCTCGCCCTGATAGGCCAGGCGGTTGTCGCCGAACCAGATCGACAGAAGGTCGCGGTCGGCCGGTTCGCCGGCCTTGCCGACGGCCATGACGACGCGGCCCCAATTGGCGTCCTCGCCGGCGACTGCCGTCTTGACCAGCGGCGAATTGGCGATCGACAGCGCGATGCGCTTGGCCGAGCGGGCCGATTTGGCCCCGGTGACGGTGACCTCGACCTGCTTGCGGGCGCCCTCGCCGTCGCGCACCACCTGCAGTGCCAGCGATTTCAGCACCTTGCCGAGGGCACGGCGGAAGGCGCCGAGGCGCGCATCCTTGGGGTCGGAAATTGCCGGCGCGCCGCGCCTGGCGGCAGCACCCGTGGCGAACATCAGCAGCGTGTCGCTGGTCGAGGTGTCACTATCGACGGTAACCGCGTTGAAGGTCTTGGCCGTACCGCGCGACAGGAGGTCCTGCAGCACGGGTGCTGCGATCGGCGCATCGGTGGCGATGAAGGAAAGCATCGTCGCCATGTCGGGCGCGATCATCCCGGCGCCCTTGGCGATACCGTTGATGGTGACGTCGGCATCGCCGAGCTTGACCGTCGCGGTCGCCAGTTTGGGATAGGTGTCGGTGGTCATGATCGCCTTGGCGGCTTCGGTCCACAATTCCGGCTTGCCGTCCTTGACCAGACCGGCCAGCAGATGGCTGAACTTGCCGGCGTCGAGCGGTTCGCCGATCACGCCGGTCGAGGCCAGGAACACCTCGCCCGCTGTGCAGTCGGCCGCCTTCGCCGCCACCTCGCCCGTGAGTGCGGTCGAGGCGCGGCCCTTCTGGCCGGTAAAGGCATTGGCGTTGCCGGAATTGACGACCAGCACGCGGGCCTTGCCCGCCGTGAGGTTCTGCCGGCAGAAGTCGACCGGCGCCGACGGGCATTTCGACCTGGTGAACACGCCGGCGACCGTGGTGCCGGCGTCGAACACCATGGCCAGCAGGTCGGTACGGTTCTTGTATTTTATGCCGGCCTCGGCGGTGGCGATGCGCACGCCCTCGATGGCCGGCATCTTGGCATATTTCTTCGGCGCGAGTGGCGAAACCTGTGTGGACATGGAAGACCCCGGGCGGGAAAAATCGCGAAAGGAACGCCGGTTTGCCCGATAGCACGCGCCGGCGCAAGGCGTATTCACAGCCGTTACGGGTGCCGGACGCCTGACACCTGCCGCGGCAGCAAGCAGGCTGTTGCAAATTTGTTGGTGTCGCTGCGACCGATAGCGCTATGATCCTGCCCCATGGGCAGGCTTGTGGTCTTGGCACTGGCGTTTCTGGGCTTTCTGCTGCTGCGCGCCGATGCGCAGACGGCGCGGCGCGTGGCGCTTGTGGTCGGCAACGGCAGCTACGCCGAAGCCGGCACGCTGGCCAATCCCGTCAACGATGCGCTCGACATCGCCGACAAGCTGCGCGCCATCGGTTTCGAGGTGATCGAAGGCAACGATCTCGGCAAGCGCGAGCTCGAACGCAAGATCGGCGAATTCTCCGATGCGCTGCAAGGTGCCGGTGCCGGGCTGTTCTACTATGCCGGCCACGGCCTGCAGGTCGACGGGCGCAACTTCATCGTGCCGGTCGACGCCAGGCTGGACATGCCGGTCAAGCTGCAGCTCGAGGCGGTGCCGATCGACGAGGTTCTCGACATCATGGAGCAGCAGACCAAGGTCAGCCTGGTCTTCCTCGATGCCTGCCGCAACAACCCGTTTGCCCGAAGTCTCAGCCGCAGCGCCACGACGCGCTCGGCGACGGCTCTCGCCGGCCTTGCCCAGTTCGAGTCGACGCGCGGCTCGTTCATCGCCTTCTCGACGGCACCCGGCGCCGTGGCAATGGACGGGACGGGACGCAACTCGCCCTTTGCGGCGGCACTTTTGCGGCATATGGCCGAGCCCGGACAAAGCATCAACGACATGATGATCGCAGTGCGCCGCGACGTCGTTTCCGCAACGCGCGAGGCGCAGCGTCCCTGGGAGCAGGGGTCGCTGCTCGAGCGTTTCGAATTCGTTCCGGGCGCAGACATTGCCCAGCAACCGAAACCGGCTGTCAGCCCGGCTCCCGCGTCGCAGGTGGCTGCGCTCGAACGCTCCGTCGGCGACGAGGGTGCCATCGAAAAATTCTTGCGCGAAAACTATCTGGCGCCTGATGTCAGGAGAATGCGCGAAACCGTCAAGCGGCTTTACGGTTCGTCGGCCACCATCTACGGCACGCGCTACGACAGCGAGGCGATCGTCAAGGTCAAGACCGACTGGTTCGCGCAATGGGCATCGTGGTCGTTCGGTCTCGAGCCCGGCAGCCTTGAGGTGACGCCGCACGGCAAGGACCGTGCCGACGTGGTTTTCGCCATGCGCTACGACTATGTGCCGAAGGACAAATCGGCGCAGCGCCTGACCGGCAAGGCGCGGGTGACGCTGGAACTCGTGCTGGCCGACGGCGAGTGGCGCGTTGCGTCGGAAACGTCGCAAGCGCTGGAATGAACATCAGCGGACCGCTGGGTTGATGAACCCGCGAAACGCCCGCTGCACGCCCGGAATCAGCCCCCAGATCATGATCGAGACCATCAGCGGCGCGATGACCAGCGTACGCTGCCAGATTTGCCATTCCTGCGTCAGCGGAAAAACCACGTACAAAATGGCTGTGATCAGCGGATAGACGCCGAGCAGCACCAGCAGGGCGAAGCGCAGGCGCGAAAAGCGGGTCACGGCGATCGAGTTCATCAAACTCTCCTTATCGTTACGGAACGTTCCGTTACATATAAAACGGATCGTTCCGTTTCGTCAAGAGTTGTATATGATGGCTGGCGAAATCGCGGGTAAGGAAGAAGAGATGGGCGAAATCACCGATCCCGGGCGCAAGTCGGCTGGCGCACGGCGCAGCCCGGAAAGCGCCGATGCCATTCTCGATGCCGCCGAGGCGGTACTTGTCGAAGCTGGCTATTCCGGCTTCTCGATCGAGGCGGTGGCGCGCCGCGCACGCGCCGGAAAACCGACGATCTATCGCTGGTGGCCAAGCAAGGCCGCCTTGCTGCTCGACGTTTATCAACGGCAAAAGCGCGTCGATAATCCCGACACCGGGAAGTTGGAGGAGGATCTCGTCGGCTTCCTGAAGAGCTTGTTCGCGCACTGGCGCGACACGTCGTCGGGCAGCGTGTTCAGATCGCTGATTGCCGAGGCGCAGTCGGACGAAAAAGCCGCCGCCGCCCTCGCCGAATACGCAAGAGGGCGTCGCATCCACACCGGCCAGATGGTCGAACGCGCCAAGGCAAGGAGAGAGATAGCTGCCGACGTCGATGCCACTGTCGTCGCCGACCTGATCGCCTCGTTCGCCTGGACGCATCTTCTGACGAACCGCCTGGACGAGGACGAAGCGACGCTGCGCAGGGCGGTCGGCTATGTCTTGAAAGGCATAGTCGCTGACGATGCCGGCGACGCCACGCCGGTCCGGCGGCGGCGTCGACGCATCATCGCTCGCGCCCCCAAATAGAAGCGACAGGGCGGCAGCGCGCCCTGTCATAGCCCAATCTGGCCTATTTGGCGCTTTCCAGCGCGTCGACCGTCTTCTTCAGGTTCGCATCGGGGATGTCGACCTTGGCGTTGGCGCGCAGCGACTTGACCAGCGCGAAATACTTGTCGCGGATGACCGCCTGGCGCGCCTGGTCCTTGACCTGGTCGAACGCCGGCGGCTGCTTGGTGCGCTTGTCCTCGACCTTGATGACATGCCAGCCGAACTGTGACTGCACCGGCTGGTCGGTATATTTGCCGACCGCCAGCGCAAACACCGCCTTGTCGAATTCCGGCACCATCTGGCCAGGTCCGAACCAGCCGAGATCGCCGCCGCTGGTCTTGCCGCTCGGATCGCTGGTGTGCTCGTTGGCAAGCTTCTGGAAGTCGGCGCCGCCGTCGAGCTGCTTGATGATGGCGTCTGCCTCTTCCTTCGTCTTCACGAGGATGTGACGGGCGTGCACCTCATTGGTGGGCGGCGTGTTGGCGATTTCCTGGTCGTAGCGGGCGCGGACCTCGGCATCGGTAACCTTGTCGACGACGCCCTTCTCGACCATTTCGCCATGCAGCGCGCGCTGCTGCAGGAAGGCCATGCGGCGCTGGAAGTCGGGATCCTTGTCGAGGCCGGTGGTCACCGCCTGAGCCGCCATCACGCGGATTTCGATCGCCGCCGACAGCGCCGCGGCGCGGCGCTGCTCGGGCGGAAGCTGCGCGAACTGCTGTGACAGCTCGCCCTCGGCAAGCCCAAGGTCTGCCTCGGTCAGCGTCTGGCCGTTGATGGTGGCGACCACGGCGTTCGGATCGACCGGCTTGGCCGCCGGAGCGGGTGCTGCCGGCTGGGCAGGGGCGGCCTCCTGTGCCATCAGCGGCGACAGCGAGAGGGCCGATAGCCCGAATGCCAGACCAAGGCTGGCGAGCGACGCGCGGCGGAACAATACTGACATTACGATTATCTCCAAAGCGGGGTAGCTAGAGCGGAATGGCTTCCAGACCAGCAAGATTGTGGCGGAATTTGGCGCGGTCGACAGGGCGAGCGCGGCGTTGACATCGAATGAGCCCCCTCTTATCTGTCCAACGACTTTGCGTCCAGAACCGTTTTCCGGGCGCTTTTTGCGTTTGTCCGCGTTCACGTGGAGTTGATGGGGCCAGCCGGCGCCTGTCGCAGTGACTTGGAATGCTATCGAAAGGGCCATTGGATGGTCAGTCTCGGCGGTCTCGCCCGTAAGGTTTTCGGCTCCTCCAACGATCGTCGGGTCAAATCGACCCGGCCGCGCGTCGAGGCGATCAATGCCATGGAAAACGAGATGCGGGCGCTTTCCGACGCCGAGCTTCAGGCCCGCACCGACAAATTCCGCCAGGACATCGCCAACGGCGCCAGCCTCGACGACCTCCTGGTGCCGGCCTTCGCCACCGTGCGTGAGGCCGCCCGCCGCGTGCTCGGCATGCGGCCGTTCGACGTGCAGCTGATCGGCGGCATGGTGCTGCACAATGGCGGCATCGCCGAGATGCGCACCGGCGAAGGCAAGACGCTGGTGGCGACGCTGCCGGTCTACCTCAACGCGCTCGCCGGCAATGGCGTCCATGTCGTCACCGTCAATGACTATCTGGCCACGCGCGACTCCGAATGGATGGGCCGCGTCTACAAATTCCTCGGCCTTAAGGTCGGCGTCATCGTCCACGGCCTGTCCGACGAGGAGCGCCGCGTCGCCTACGCCGCCGATGTCACCTACGCCACCAACAACGAGCTCGGCTTCGACTATCTGCGCGACAACATGAAATACGAGCGCGCCCAGATGGTGCAGCGCGGTCACAGCTACGCCATCGTCGACGAGGTCGATTCCATCCTGGTCGACGAAGCGCGCACGCCGCTGATCATTTCCGGTCCGCTCGAGGACCGTTCGGAAATGTACAACACCATCGACACCTTCATCATCCAGCTGCAGCCGCAGGACTACGAGATCGACGAGAAGCAGAAGACCTCGATCTTCACCGAGGAAGGCACCGAGAAGCTGGAGAACATGCTGCGCGATGCCGGCCTGCTCAAGGGCGAGTCGCTCTACGACGTCGAGAACGTCGCCATCGTCCACCACGTCAACAACGCGCTGAAGGCGCACCGGCTGTTCCAGCGGGACAAGGACTATATCGTGCGCAACGGCGAGATCGTCATCATCGACGAGTTCACCGGCCGCATGATGCCCGGCCGCCGCTATTCGGAGGGCCTGCACCAGGCGCTCGAAGCCAAGGAGCATGTGGCGATCCAGCCGGAGAACCAGACGCTCGCCTCAGTCACCTTCCAGAACTATTTCCGCCTCTACAAGAAGCTCGCCGGCATGACCGGCACGGCGCTGACCGAGGCCGAGGAATTCGCCAACATCTACAATCTCGACGTCACCGAGATCCCGACCAACCTGCCGGTCATCCGCATTGACGAAGACGACGAGGTCTACCGGACGGTCGAGGAGAAATACAAGGCGATCGTCAAGGAGATCAAGGAAGCCCGCGCCAAGGACCAGCCGACGCTGGTCGGCACGACTTCCATCGAGAAGTCCGAGCAGCTGGCCGAGCGCCTGCGCAAGGAAGGTTTCAAGGATTTCGAGGTGCTGAACGCCCGCCACCACGAGCGCGAGGCGGCGATCGTCGCCCAGGCCGGCAAGCCCGGCGCCATCACCATCGCCACCAACATGGCCGGCCGCGGCACCGACATCCAGCTCGGCGGCAATGCCGACATGCGCATTGCCGAGGAGCTTGGCGACATGCCGGCCGGCCCCGAGCGCGAGGCCAGGGAAAAGGAAATCCGCGACGACATCGCCCGGCTGAAGGAAAAGGCGCTCGCCGCCGGCGGCCTCTACGTGCTGGCCACCGAACGCCATGAATCGCGCCGCATCGACAACCAGTTGCGCGGCCGCTCGGGCCGCCAGGGCGATCCCGGCCGGTCGAAATTCTTCCTGTCGCTGCAGGACGACCTGATGCGCATCTTCGGTTCCGAGCGCATGGACGGCATGCTGCAGAAGCTCGGCCTCAAGGAAGACGAGGCGATCATCCATCCGTGGATCAACAAGGCGCTGGAAAAGGCGCAGAAGAAGGTCGAGGCGCGCAACTTCGACATCCGCAAGAACCTGTTGAAATATGACGACGTCTCCAACGACCAGCGCAAGGTGGTGTTCGAGCAGCGCATCGAGCTGATGGACGGCGAGGGCCTGTCCGAGACCATCACAGAGATGCGCGAAGGCGTCATCGAGGAGATCGTCGCCAAGAACATTCCCGAAAACGCCTATGCCGAGCAGTGGAACGTCGCCGGCCTCAAGGCCGAGATCGCCGAATTCCTCAATCTCGATCTGCCGGTCGAGGACTGGGTCAAGGAAGAAGGCATCGCCGAGGACGACATCCGCGAGCGCGTCAGCCAGGCCGCCGACGCCGCCGCCAAGGAGCGCGCCGAGCGTTTCGGCCCCGACGTGATGACCTATGTCGAACGTTCCGTGGTGCTGCAGACGCTCGACCATCTGTGGCGCGAGCACATCGTCAATCTCGACCATCTGCGCTCGGTCGTCGGCTTCCGCGGCTATGCCCAGCGCGATCCGCTGCAGGAGTACAAGGGCGAGGCGTTCGAGCTGTTCCAGGCGATGCTGGGCAATCTGCGCCAGGCCGTCACCGCGCAATTGATGCGCGTCGAGCTGGTCCGCCAGGCGGCCGATGCGCCGCCGCCCGAAGCCCCCGACATGTTCGGCAGCCATATCGACGGCTTCACCGGCGAGGACGATTTCGAAGGCGGCGAGACGGCCGTCCTGGTCCGCCAGGAGACCAACGCCATCGTCGCCCCCGAAGACCGTGACCCGAAGAACCCGGCGACCTGGGGCAAGGTCGGCCGCAACGAGGCTTGCCCCTGTGGTTCGGGCAAGAAATACAAGCATTGCCATGGGGCGTTTGCGTAAGCGCCACCTTCCTTCTCCCCGTTCACGGGGAGAAGGTGCCCGAAGGGCGGGTGAGGGGCAGCGCTAGCGTTCGCGATTAGCCAATCTCCCCACCTGAGGGGGAGATGGCCGGCAGGCCAGAGGGGGGCGCGAAGGGTCGCCGGCCTTTGATTTATTCGCTTCTCAAATCAGCCCTGAATCGCGTGCCGCGGCCGTCGCCTCACCCCGCGAAACCGCTTCCAGCTTGCCCAGAACCGCCGAGACGTGGTGATCGACCGTCTTCGGCGAAATTGTCAGCTGCTCGGCAATCCGCTTGTTGGAGAACCCGCGCTCGATCAGTTGCAGCACCTCCATCTGGCGCTGGGTCAGGCCGGCACGATTGGCACGCGTCGTTTGGCGCGGCCCCCTTGCAATACGGTTGACCCCGTTGCGCCGCATGGTGTCGCGCAGGTGAACGGCGACGGGCCTGGCGCCGAGGCTCTCAAAAATCTCCAGTGCCGAGCGCTGTGCGGTCTCGTCGCCCTCTGCCAACGCCAGCCCGCGTTCGTAGGGCGCGTTCATCTCGGCCCATAGTTCTGCCGCCGCCTGCCAGTCGCCGGCGAGCAACAGCCGGTAGGGCGCAGCCATGCCGATGGTGTCGCCGGGATCGAAGTCCGGCGCCAGCTTCTGCCGCCACATCGCCAACTCGCCGAAGACCGCCCGTGTCGTCGACAGGCTCTCGGCCAGCGCGATCAGGCCGAACGCCTCCTCCCGGTCGCCCTGGCCAAGCCATGCCCGCTCGGCCATCAGTGCCGCATAGGGCGCCAGCCGCTGCAATTCCGATCCCTTTTCGAGGAACCGCGCCATTTCGGCAAGCAGCGGCTCGGCGGAAGGATCGCCGCGCCGCACGCGCAGCTTTGCCATCGCCACCACGGCGGGATGGCGGACCAGCATCGTCGCCTGCTCGTTGGCGATCACCTCGAGTGCCTCGGCGGCAGCCTCTTCCCATTGCCCCTGGCGCAGCAGCAGCTGCGCCAGCACGCCGCGCATATAGTCGCGCCAGGTGACGAGGTCGTTTTCGACGCAATAGTTGATGCCGCGATCGAGGAACGACCGCGCGTCAGCGAAGCCGAGCTGGTTCATCTCGCTGCAGGCGCTGTTGGTGAAGGCGCGCGCCGCATGTTCCTGAAAATTCTGCTCCAGCGCGATCTCCAGGCTGCGGGCAAGGTGCAGCCGTCCGTTTGCCAGATCCAGCCACTGCTCGGCGCTGCCGACATTGTTGAGGGCGTGGCAGACGATGTCGGGCCGGTTCAGTTGTTCGGCGAGCGCAATCGCCTTGTTGCCGAGCCGCAGCGTGTCGTCGAGCCTTTCGGCCAGCATCGCCAGTTGCGAGAGGTTGGAATAGGCCATGGCGAGTTCCGGCCCGGCCGGCGCGGTCTCCAGCAGCTGAACCGCCTGCTCGCCAAGGGCATCGGCAGCCATGCGGTCGCCAAGCAGGTAGGCAAAGCGCGACAGCCATCTGAGGCAATCCCCTTCCTTCGCCGTATTCCCCTGGGCCTGATGCAGCCGGCGCGCCTGGTCCTGCGCGGCGATGGCCTCGTCGATCTTGCCGATGAGGTGGCACTCGAAGGCATATTTCTCATAGAGCGCCGTGCGCTCCTCCACCGGCAGGCTGTCGGCCTGCCGCAACACGGCTTCATAGAAGCCGGCCGCATCGCGATGGGCGCCGACGCGGGAGGCCTCGCGCGCCGCAACCGGGGCCAGTTCGCGCACTGCCTGCAGATTGTGCGCCTCCACCGCGTGATGCACGAGGCGGCCGGTGGAGACCTCACTGTTTTCGAGCAGGGCAGCCAGCGCGCGCTGGTTGAACTGCCGCCTGTGGCTCGTCGTCAACATCGCCTCGATGGCGCGGCGGGCGATCTCGTGGCGGAACGCATAGCCATCGCCCAGATCCTCCAGCAAGCCGTTGGCGACGCATTCGGCAAGCTGGCCGGCACTGGCGACGCCGCACAGGCCTTGCAACGCCCAGGCGTCGGCCCGGCGTGGGAACACCGACACCGCGTCGAGCATCGAGCGGGCGCCGGCCGACAGGCGCTCGGCGCGCGCCAGAACCGCGTCGCGCACGCTTGCCGGCAGCGCCGTTTTTTCCTCGCATCCGCTGCACAACAGTTCGGTGACGAAAAAGGCGTTGCCCGCCGTCGCCCGGTAGATGGCATCGCCATCACGCCCCGCCGCCTCGGCCAGCGACAGCACCGCCGACTTGCTGAGCAGCGGCACGTCGATGCGCGCGACGCTGCCTGCCGGTATCTCGCCGAGCGCGCGGCGCACCCGCATCTGTCCCTCGCTGCGATCGGTGCGCGCCGTCAGCAGCAGCAAGAGATGCCTGCTGGCGATGCGCCGGCCGAGAAAGCGGACGAAATCGAGCGTCGCATCATCGGCCCAGTGCAAGTCCTCGATCACCAACAGGGTCGGCTGCGCCTTCGTCTCGAAGATTTCGAGTGCATCCGAAAACAGCGGCAGCCTCTGTCCTTGCCGATGATCGATCGCCTGCGGCAGCGCCCATTGCGCGTCCCGCGCCAGATCGTAAAGCGGCCCGAGCGGATCGGGTATCGACAGATCCTCGCAGGCGCTGCGGAATATGCGCGTGGCTTGCGCAGTCCGGTCGATGAAGGCCTCGACAAGCGCGGTCTTGCCGGCCCCGGCCTCGCCAGCAAGCACCGCGACGCAGCCACGGCCGCGCCCGGCATCGGCCAGCAGCCCGTCGAGTCGCTCCAGCTGTGCCTGCCGTTCCAGAAGCATCATTCGCTCACGCAGATCGAGTTCGCCGAACAGGCGGACTCGCGATGGACCCGCCAACATATCCCCCGTCCATAACGCTGCCAACATAGGGAATCGTCCCGCCAAAAATGGGGAAAGGCTCCGATGTGCGCTCTTGCCGGGCGTGATCAATGTCGAGCCGCGCTCAAACCGGGCGTGCCCCACTGGAGAAAGGAAGGCTTCCATGCCTCGCTATCTGATCGAACGCACATTCCCGGACGGCCTCAACGTGCCGATGAACGAAGCCGGCGCCGACGCGCTGGGCGGTGTCGTCATGCGCAATGCCGAAAAGGGCGTTACCTGGCTGCAGTCCTACGTGTCGCCGGACAAGAAGCGCAGCTTCTGCATCTACGACGCGCCCTCGCCCGAGGCGATCCGCAGCACCGCCCAGAAGAATTCGCTGCCTGTCGACAAGATCACGGAGGTGCGGGTTCTTGACCCCTACTTTTACCGTTGATGGCAGGCAAACCCCAAGTGGCGGACAAAAGGATGAGTATCAAACTGCCATTCGCGGCAATTGCGACATGCCTGATGGCATGCCGGTCGGCGAACCGGCGCCTGTCGTGGGAAACCCCGGCGGTTCCCTGCTTGGCCGTCTATGGCGGATCGCGGCGGCGCTGCCTTCGCGTCTGCTGGGCAGGCGGCGCCGGCTGCCCCCGCAAGACGATTATCTGAGGCAGGACATCGGACTGCCCGACCGCGAGCAGCGGCGCGAATACTGGGAATATTATTGGTGGGACCATTAGGCCGCCGCGCCGTTTGGACGGGCTGAAACAAGCCGTGCAACCGGCCGCATCACTGCGGCCGACATGAAAACAGGACGAGCGACCTGTTTCGCAAAATTCCAACGGACGCCGCAGCGTTGAGCAGACCCGCTCGGTGCGCGTCCTCAAACAACCGGAGAGAACATGAACATCAATCTTTGCACCGGGCGCCTTGCCGCCCTGGCCATCCTGTCGATCGCCGCCACCGCGGCCCAGGCAAAGGACGGCAATCCGCTGGCCGACATGGTACGCGCGGCCAACAGCCGCTTCGAGAATGTGGCGGCGGCAACCGCCGAGGGCTATGCGCCGATTCCCTGCGCCAGCGGCATCACCGGCGGCGCCATGGGCATCCACTACGTCAATCCGGGCTACCTCAAGGATGACGCTGTCGATGTCGCCAAGCCTGAAGCGGTGATGTATGAGCCGGCGGCCGACGGGACGCTAAAACTGATCGCGGTCGAATACATCACCTCGAAAGGCCCGGCCTCGCTCGATGGGCATCTGTTCAACTTCAACAGCGCGCCCAATCGCTATGGCCTCGGTCCGTTCTACGAGCTGCATGTCTGGGCCTGGAAGGGCAACCCGACCGGCGCGTTCGCGGATATGAACCCGAACGTGTCGTGCGATGCGATGAAGGGTATGTAGCCTCTTCCTTCTCCTCGTCACTATACGGGGAGAAGGTGCCCGAAGGGCGGATGAGGGGCAGCGCTAGCGTTCGCGATTAGCCAATCTCCCCACCCGAGGGGGAGATGGCCGGCAGGCCAGAGGGGGGCGCTGTCCCGCCGGCGTCAGTGCTTAAGCCGCCTTCAGCCGCTCCATTTCGGCTTCGAACGCGAACTTCAGCTGCGCAGCTTCTTCCTCCGGCAGCCAAGGCACCATCTGTGGCACGATCTTGCAGTAGAGCCGGGTGCTGTCCTGATCCAAGGCAGCCTTCCGCCGCCTTGCGCGCGATCTCAGCGCGACGCTCTGGCGTCATATTCTCGGCCCGCTTCTTTCCGCTCTGCGCCAAGGGCCTTGGCAGTGGGGTCCTTGCCGTCGTCAATCACATCGTCAGCTTCCTCGCCTGTCGCAATGCGCAGGACGCGGACGGCGTTGCCGATCACGTCGGCGGGGCGCTTCTGGCCTTAGGTCCGGTGGGCACTCCTAGTTCTCCGCATGGCTAAAAACGACAGCGCCGTTGTCCTTACGAACTTCAACGGACACGATTCCATCGTCACCCTTTCGGGTTTGGAACATGGAGGTTGCATGATCTTTCGCGGTCTTCTCGTCGTCGAAGATCACCTTGTCGACGATGCCCTGTCTTCCATACCAGATGACAGTGTAGACCATTGTTGCTGCCATGCTTTCCGCTAAGCATATAGGCGTTTTCGCATATGGGGCAAACGGGATAGGCGCTTCCGCGTATTTCAAACTGAGACACTACCGAGCGGGGTAAAGGGTTGCGCGAATGATGAATATGAGCAGCGCGCCGCCCCTCATCCGCCTGCCGGCACCTTCTCCCCGTATAGAGACGGGGCGAAGGAAAGCTCACCCAACCGTTTCTTAATGTGTCTCCGCTACACCCAACCCCTGTAAATTGGCGGAAAACGGAGAGTATTGGGTGCGCTTTTCCGCGGCGACGACAGCCGGGCGGTTCCTGCCGCAGCGCGTTGCGCTGCGCATAAGGCCGCTGCTTGGCCTGATCGATGCCGTCCTGTTCAGCGCCGGCGCGCGCGGCGAGGCCGGCCGCATGTCGCTGATCGCCTTTTCGGTCCGCATCGTCAGCGCCGTCATCGCCTTCGTCAGCCAGGTTTTGATGGCGCGCTGGATGGGGTCGTTCGAATACGGCATTTTCGTGCTCGTGTGGGTGACGATGGTCATCGTCGGCAATCTCGCCTGCCTCGGCTTCCACACCTCGATCATCCGCTTCATTCCCGAATATCGCGAGCGCGGCATGCTAGCCGAATTGCGCGGCATCGTGCGGGCCAGCCGGCTGTTCGTGCTGATTGCCTCGACGGTGATCGCCGGCCTCGGCGCGCTCGGCGTCTGGCTACTGTCGCCCTTTATCGAGAACTATTATGTCGTGCCGTTCATCCTCGGCATCATCTGCCTGCCGATGATCGCCATGTCCGACCTGCTGCAAGGGCTGGCGCGGGCCAATTCCTGGGCGCTGTTTGCGCTGTCGCCGACATTCCTGGTGCGGCCGCTGCTGATCCTGGCGTTCATGGCGCTGATGCTGCTGGCGGGCTATGCGCCGGACGCCAAGACCGCGATCTTCGCCGCGATCGCCGCCACCTACGCCACCACGCTCGGCCAGCTTATCGGCGTGACGTCGCGCATCGACAAAAGGATTCCGGCCGGGCCGATGAAATTGCATTTCGGCCAATGGTTCATCGTCTCGCTGCCGATCTTCCTGGTCGAGAGCTTCTTCTTCCTGCTCACCAATGCCGACGTGCTGATGGTCGGCGCCTATCTCGATCCCAACGACGTCGCCGTCTATTTCGCCACCGTCAAGACGCTGGCGCTGGTGCATTTCGTCTATTTCGCGGTCAAGGCCGGCGTCGCCCAGCGCTATGCGCAGTTCACCCATGGCGAGCCGCAAAAGCTCGCCGCCTTCGCCCGCGAAACCGTGTCGTGGACCTTCTGGCCGTCGCTGGCGATGGTGCTGCTGGTGCTGGCCCTGGGCGAGCCGATGCTGACCCTGTTCGGCCCGGAATTTTCCGCCGGCTATCCGCTGCTGTTCCTGCTGGTGTTCGGCGTCGTCGCGCGGGCCGCCGTCGGCCCTTGCGAAAGCCTGCTCACCATGAGCGGCAACCAGAACATCTGTGCCGCCGTCTATGCCATGACGCTGGCCTTCAACATCGCGCTTAGCGTCGTGCTGATCCCGCTCTTCGGTCTGTGGGGCGCGGCGATGGCCACCGTCTTCGCCATGATCTTCGAGGCCGGCGCGCTGTCCTTTACGGTCTGGCGCAAGCTCGGCATCGCCATGGTCATTTTCGTGCCCGCCAAAGGAGCCGCCTGATGGCTGCCGTCCCCTTGCTCGAGGAAACCAGCGGCGGCCCGGCCGGCGCCATGGTGTCCGGCCTTGCCGGGCTTGCCCGCGAAGCCGATCCCGCCCATGTCGAGATCCTCGCCAACAACCGGCCCGAGCGCAAGCTTGCCATCTATCCGGCCTCCGCCGGCTTCGACCTGGTCGAGGAGCTCGACTATCTCTGTACCCGCACGATCGAGTCCAACGTCTTCTTCAATCCGCGCTTCCTGGCGCCGGCCATGCCCAGGCTCGAGGACCGCGAGGTGCGGCTGGCCGTCATCCGGGACGGTGACCAGTATCGCAACCGGCTGCGCCTGCTGGTGCCGTTCTCGGTCGAGCGGCCGATGGTGCCGCTCGGCGTTCCCGTCATGCGCACCTGGTCGAGCCCGTTCGGCCCGATCGGCACGCCGCTGGTCGATCGCGACGATCCGATCGGCGTCATCGAGGATTTCTTCGCGATGCTGTCCAGGCCGCATCTCAAGCTGCCGAAGGTCTTCGTGCTGCCCGACATAAGGCTGGATGGCCCGGTGGCGAGCCTGCTCGCCAGCGTCGCCGAAACGCGCGGCCTGACGCTGGTCACCACCGGCAAGGCCGAGCGCCCGGTGCTCGAAAGCGCGCTCGACGGCGAGGAATATCTGAAGGCTTCGCTGCGCGCCCACCATTATCGCGAGTTCCGCCGCCTAAAGCGCCGCCTCGCCGACCTCGGCCGGCTGCAGCATGTCGTGGCGCGCGGGCCTGACGAGATCCGCCACGCCATCGAAAATTTCCTGACGCTGGAGGCTGCCGGCTGGAAAGGCCGCGAGCGCACCGCCATGGCCATCGACCGCTACCGCGCCGCCTTCGCCCGCGAAGCGGTGCACCGGCTGGCCGAGCAGGATCTCTGCCGCATCCATTCGCTGACGCTCGACGGCCGCACCGTCGCCTGCCTGATCGTCTTCGTCGAGGCCGGCGTCGCCTACACCTGGAAGACCGCCTATGACGAGACGCTCGCCGCCTATTCGCCGGGCACGCTGCTGATGATCGAGGTGACCAGGCAGCATCTCGACGACCCCAACATCATGATGACCGATTCCTGCGCGGTGCCCGACCATCCGGTGATGAGCCGGCTGTGGAGCGAACGCAAGCCGATGGGCACGCTGGTGATCGGGCTGACGCCGGACGCCGACCGCCCCGCCCGCCAGGCGGCGTCGCAGCTTCACCTCTACCGCGAAACCCGCAACATGGCGCGTCTGCTGCGCAACCGGATGAGGAGCCTGCTGCGCCGGCGCTAGTGCTTGGGGTCCAAAGTGGGCCCGACCGTCCGTCTCCGCACCGTCGGCCCGCTCGGGCCTAGGTCGTCAGGGTTAATTCTCCCGATCAGCGGAAAGGATTAGCATCGACGCAGTCCCAACCGGGATGAGGCGATCGATTACGGCCGCGCGTCCAGCATCACTGCCGCCTCGGTCCTGCACGGCCAGAAGAAAAAAATCTGGGAGGAATGCATGATGAAAACAACTCACCTCAGGCGTGTCGGTATCCTCACCTTGGCAGGTCTCGTTGGCGCGTGTCTGAACGCCGCCACTCCTCGGGCGGCCGAACCCGACAAAGCCGAGATCGATGCCCTGCGTAAATCGCTGTCCAGGTATGAAGACTACAAGGTTGCCATTCGCGAGCTTTATCTATCGACGGTAGGATGCGTCTTCTACAGCGGCGAAAAGGTAGAGGGGGCGATGGACTACCCGAAGGGCGCGATGGGCATCCATTTCGTCAACGTCACGACTGTCGGCCCGACCGCGGATCCGACGCGCCCCAATGTGCTGATCTATGAGCCGGTCGGCGGCGAATTGCGCCTGGTCGGCGCGGAATGGCTCGTGCCCTTGACGCCGGACACAAAGGAGCCGCCGAAGCTCTTCGGCCAGACATTCCAGGGGCCGATGGAGGGGCATTATCCGCTCATCCCGAAGGAGTTCCACCACTACGACCTTCACGCCTGGCTGTTCAAGGACAACCCGCTCGGAATGTTCAGCCCGACGAACCCGGACGTGAAATGCGACAACTATCCGTTTCCGATGCCTGAGCAGCCGACCAAGATGGTGCCGGGGCCAATGTAATAGCGGCTCAGGGTACGATCCGTAGCTTGCGAGGAAAGGCAGCCGGACTTCAAAGGCGTTATCCCGGAGGACGCTCCTGGGATAACGTCCAACCAAAAGTCCGTGCCCGGAACTTCGGACTCGTTTTGCCGTTTTGGCAATCACACGACACTGCCGCGAATTCACAAAGGCGTTCCAAGGAGCCGACCGCGAAACGACGGAGGACCAAGTGAAAAGTCTGATCCAGACAGGATTGTCCGCAGCCGTTTCGGGTACGATCGTCAGCTTCGCCACGACAGCTGCGCTGGCCCTGCTTGCCAGGCGGGAAGGCAAAGGCGCCCTGCAGCCCACGAATGCGACCAGCCACTGGCTCTACGGCGAACAGGCCGCGTCGGTGCGGCGCGGTGACGTGGCGCACACGCTCGTCGGCTATGGCACGCATCACGCTTCCTCCATCTTCTGGGCATTCCTTTTCGAACTATGGCTCGCCTCGAGGCCGCCGCGTCCGTCGCTTCTGATATTTCGCGATGCGTTGGCGGCAGCGGCCATTGCCGCGGCAACAGATTATGGCTTCGTGCCGAAGCGGTTGACGCCAGGTTGGGAGACGGTGCTGCCGAAGCGATCTATCGCGGCGACTTTTGCGGTGATGGCGGTCGGTCTAGCGATGGGCGGCATGATCAACAAGGAATTGCGCCGGCAGCATTAGGGACAGGGATTTGAGACAGATGCTTCGCACGGCGCGTTCACATCATCGCGACGGGCGGATCGCCGTGTTCGTCCCATTCTGCGGCATCTCCACCTCATCGGGAACCTTTCTCAAGGGACATGGTTCCGAATGTGCGGCGAAAGCGTGCTGCTCATTCCTGCTATCGCCAAGGAGATTCGACCATGAAGCTTCGCGAGTTGTTGGATCAAATAAAGGACCTGCCGCCGGACACCTTGGTCTGTGCCGCCGAAATCGATGAAGCCTTTGCAGTCAACGTTGTTGGCGTTGAAGCTGTCGAGAGCGCCAGAATCCAAAGCCGCAAACCGGATGGCACCGAAGCTGTCGAACTCGCCAACGGGACCGACAAAGTCATCGTGATCCGCTGGTGAAAACCGGGGAAGTTGCGTTCAACAGCATGATGTTCCGCTCCACTGTGGGGCGCTGAATTGCAAATGCTGGCAGCGCATCGATGGCCAGTCGCCTATGGCTCGCCGGGCATGGCTTGGACGAAAGCCGCCATCTGGCGTTCGAGCGCTTTGAACGCGCTTCCGCGCCAGCTCTCGGCCATGGATGCCGATTTTGGATCAGGGAAGATTTCCTCTTCCCCTCGCGCCATGCCGTCCAGGATGCCTTTCGCGACGCTCTCCGCGGAGCTCTTCGGTATATCGGCGTCTCTGCTCATGTCGGTGTCTATGGGACCGGACAGGACTGCATGAACGCTCACGCCACGAGCGCCGGCGAGAGCACGCAGCGATTGCGTCATGGAAAACGCGGCGGCCTTCGACAGTGAGTAAGACGGAATAATCGGGAAGGGAACGAGAGCCGCTTCCGACAGGATGTTGACCACGGCGCCGCGCGAATGCGTGAGCAGCGGCAGGAATGCGTGGGTTACGCCATGCACGCCGAGCAGGTTGACGGCGAGGTGTCGCTCGAGCGCAGCACGATCGCCAAGATCGTCGTAGAGCCCGATGCCGGCGTTGTTGATGAGGATATCGAGAGACCCGATCCGCTCGACAGCCGCCCCAATCTGCACCGCATCGGTCACGTCCAGGATCAGCGGCGTGACGCGCCGATCCGCGTGGGCGAGCGGTTTGCGCGCGCCGGCATAGACGCGCTTGGCACCCCGCCTCAATATTTCCTCGACCAGCGCCTTGCCGAGGCCGCGATTGGCCCCGGTCACGAGAACGGCTTTGTTTGTGACTTCCATCGATTTCGGCACGGCGATCTCTCCTCCTCTTGCATGAATGCAAGCCATTCGTTCTTGCATCATGCAAGTAGGTTATGGTTTTCTGTTCCCACGCTTGGACGCCGTCTCCCCCGTTGCATTGCTCCAGGGCAGCCGGCGCGGTGACCAGGCGAACCTTGCAATTAGGACCCGACTTCCAACGTCGTGTAGGAGATCGGCGAAGGCCGCTCCAGGAAGGCGCCGCTTATGGCCGAAACGAAATTCTTCGCGTCCGCCGAGCGTAGAAAAGCGTCGCGCTCCTGCTTCGATGCCCAGCGCTCGACGCAGATGGTAACGTTGGGCTCTGCCTCCGAGCGAAAGACGCTATAGTCGATGCACCCGCTTTGCTTGCGGGCCGCCCCCGCCACGTCCCGCAGGGCATTCCGCACCTTGCTTTCGATGCCGGGCTTCGCCGCTGCCGTCGTCATGACGATCATCCCGGCGCCATCGCCTGCCGCCTTGCGCTCGGCGGTGCGGGTATCCTCGCTTTGCGGCACGACCGTTGGGTTGGCGTTCTCTTCGCCCTTGTTGGGTTGCCCCTTGCCCGTCGAAATCAGGTCGCGGAGACTCGCGACATAGAAGCGCCAGGAGTCATGGCAGACATCGTAGCATTCTTCACTCGGCTTCAGCCCGACATGGGTGAAACGCAGCTCGGTCCCCTTTTCGGTCGGCGCGATCTCGAAGACCACGTCCGTGCCGGTCCACTCGGTCGCATCCTTGACGAAGTTGAAGTAGTTCTGGACGACGTGCCAGACGACCTTCTTGCCAGGCACAAGCTCCGTGACCTTGAATGTGCCGCGGTGGATATCCTTGAAATGATAGTAGAATATCGCACCGAGCTTATTGGTATCGCCATCTATATCTTCCGACCACCAGGCTCGCGGATTGACAACCGCGGCAAAAACCTCTTCGGGGCTTTGCTTAACGACGAATGACGTCGTGTAATCTTCTTCCTTTTTCATGACATATCTCCTGTCTGGATCTGATTGGTTGATGGACACCCGAAATCTCGGGCGATGAAGTGGAGCGACGCTCTCTCGATCTCTGTCGCTTGCATCATGCAAGCACAATGCATACTTGCATGATGCAAGTCAATAGGGTATGTTCACACCATGCTTGGTCGTCTCTATGAAAAACAAAACTGCTCGGCCTCACGGGCCCTGGAACTGGTCGGCGAGCGCTGGAGCCTGTTGATCCTGCGCGACGCGATATTCGGCGGCTGCACGCGCTTTTCGCAATTCCAGAAGAGCCTGGGGATCGCCACCAACATCCTGGCCAAGCGCCTCGAGGATTTCGTCGAGGCCGGCCTGATGGACCGTCGCCCGGGTGCCGCCGGCGAGCAGGCCGACTACGTCCTGACCCGGAAGGGGCTGGAATTCAAAACGGTCATTATCGCGCTGACCGAGTGGGGCGACAAATGGGTGCGGCCCGGACCCATCGTCTACTGCGACCAATCCGACGGCAAGCCCGTCGAGGTGCAATTGCGTCGCGCCGGCAATGGCAAGCGGGCCGACTTCGCCGACGTCGTGGCGGCCCTGCGCTAGGCACGGCGGCGGGTCCGGCCCGCAGCACGATCCAAGACGAAGCTGTTTCGCATTGTGCCATAATGTTACCGCATATCTCACCTCCCGAGGTTGCATCTGTGGGCCGGGTCTGGTGGGTAGTTCGCGGGAGGAAACATGTCCGTCGGGCAGCGATCGACTTTGCGGCAACGTCTTTTTGCGGGACCGCGGCACGCCTGATCGCGTGCGGTGAGGAACGCCAGATTTGCGCTTGGGGCTGGTCCGCGCACCGTTCAGCGGAAGCTCGAGCAGCTCGCGGCAGCAGGCAAGGTGCAATCATTCGGCCACGGTCGGGCGCGTCGCTGGACGATCCCATCCACGCCATTAGGTTCAATAAGAAGTGGGTGGGAATTTAAAAAGTGGTGCCCCTAGCCGGGATCGAACCAGCACTCCTTGCGGAACTCGATTTTGAGAGGCCGGATATGCCCTATCCTAACTTTATCCGGCGGTATCCAATTGTACGATAACCGATTGTAGACACTAGCTTTTTCGGCTCATCCAATCATCGATACCTAACCGGACATACGCCACGGTTTGATTTCGGGCTGCACCCATTCTGCACCTGAGATCGACTTTAATGGAGGTTAGGAATGCCCAAAATCAAGCTCACCAAGACGATCGTCGATGCTGCAACGGCCGATCAGGAGCCCTACGAACTTCGCGACACCGTCATACCGGGGTTCTTGCTGAAGGTCACCCCGACCGGGCGCAAGATATTCATGGTGGCCTACGTCGCCGCCAACGGCCAGCGGCGAAAGCCCGCCATCGGCCGCTTCGGCGAAATCACTGTAGAGCAGGCTCGAACGATTGCCCAGAACTGGCTCGCCGACGTCCGCAAGGGCAAGGACCCGAGCGCCGAACGCTCCGCCGCGCGAAAGGCACCGACGGTCAAGGAACTCTTCGGTCGCTTTATCGACGACTACTCGGAAAACCGAAACAAGCCCTCGACTGTCAAATCCAACCGGGGGTACGGGAAGCTCTACATCGTCCCACACCTCGGCCAGATAAAGGTGCCCGACGTTACGCGGGCCGACATCGCGACCCTCATGAAGAAAATGTCGAGGACCCCGACAAATGCGAACCGCGTCCTCGCAGTCGTCCGAAAGATGTTCAACATGGCCGAGGTCTGGGGAATGCGGCCCGACGGGTCGAACCCATGCCGACATGTTCCTAAATTCCCGGAACGGGGAAAGACAAGGCTGATCACCGATACGGAACTGAAGCTCCTCTACGCCTACCTCGACAAGGCCGAAGCCGAGGGCCTGGAGCATCCCTTCATCCTCCTCGCAGTCCGGCTCCAATTCGAGTTCGCCGCGCGCATGTCGGAGATCCGGCAGCTCGAATGGGCTTGGGTCGATCTCGACAACCGGCGCATCGAATGGCCCGATAGCAAGACCGGCGTTATGTCCAAGCCGATGAGCGCGGAGGCGGCCCGGCTGTTCGGGACGGCCCCGCGCTTCGAGGCCTCGCCCTTCGTCTGCCCATCAATCTTTGATCCAAACCTCCCGATGTCGAAGCACACTTACTATCACGGCTGGAAGCGCATCCTTGAGCGGGCCGGCCTGCCGCACATCGGCACGCACGGCATCCGACACCGCTCGGCAACCGACATCGCCAACTCCGGCGTGCCGGTGAAGGTCGGCATGGCGCTCACCGCGCATAAGACCGTCACCATGTTCATGCGCTACGTCCACACCGAGGATGACCCAATAAGGGCGGCCGCCGAGGCCGTGGCGCAGAGGCGTCTGACCCTGATCGGCGGCGCGCCGGCAGTCCCAGCCCCAACGCTCATCCCCGAGCCAATCGTCGCGCCTCCCACCATCGCCCCCGAGCCCGCTGAATCGCTGACCCAGGCGGCAGATCAAAAGCCACTTGGTCTTGTCGACGGCAAATACTCCTCACGTACAAAGCTCGGAAATTACAGGCCGTTCCGCCACCGTAGCGGCCAGAACCGGGCAGTGCCTCCGGGAACTAGGCGCGCAGACGGTGAGCAGGATTCCTCCGGTTTCGAATAAGCCAACGCAGCAACGCTGGCCGGCGCCGGACACCTCTGTCGCGCGCAATTCGTGGATGACGCGGAGTCGATCCGGTTCGTCGATACCGAAGCGGCGGCTCGCTATCTCGTTTGGAGGCCCACACTCTGGAATGCTTACGATCGCTGAGCGGTGGCCCGTCCTTCCATAAGTTCGGCAAATATGTCCGCTTCGCGGTCGACGACCTCGACGCCTGAGCATCCAGTTGCCGGCGGGTGACGACCTCCTCCCCGCGGCGCCGCGCATCCCCAGCACAGCGTTGACACTCTGCGCCACCCACGGAGGACAGAAATCGCTACAGCGGAGTCCGACAGGGTGCAGCGGTCCTGCACCGACAGTCGTGTCCTCGTCAAATCAGCGAAGCAAGATTTCATGGATCGCGAGGGCGATCAGGGCAGCGCCAGCCAAGCCCTCGATAGAGCGCGTGATCGCTTCGAACAGACGCGACCTGCCTTCGACAAACCAGACCAGGCGTTCGCGCAGTAGGATCGAGAGAATTGCGACGGCTGACAGCGTGATCGCCACGCCAATCATCATCGTGCCGGCGAACAGGATACCGGCCGCCGGCACGCCGCGCGCGATCGCAAACGTCATGACGAACAGCGTGAGTGGACAAGGAATCAGTCCAGCCATGACTCCGACGGCTTCGCCTTCGTGCTTGTGATGATGCCCATGGCTGAGTGCCCGCCACAGCATCCATAGGCCGATCAACCCAAGCAGTCCGCGGCTGATGTCTTCCAGCAGAGGAGCGCGGCCAACACTCCCCAGGGCGATTGAGACAAGCGGCAAGGAAAGGACCGCAATCAGAACCGCTGTTGTCACATGGGTGATCGATAGGGTTGTCGATACGAGGAGGCCTCGAGAAACTTTTGCATCCGATCCGGCAAGATAAGTCGCCAGCACGGCTTTGCTATGGCCAGGCGTCAGCGCGTGCGCCGCACCGAACAGAATGCCCATGGGCAGAAAGGCCGTGAAGGCCAGCCAATCGCCGCCGGCCGAAAGCAGTTTGATCTGCTCGGCAAGCGCCAGGTAGATCGTGCGCTGGAACTCGACCAGCATTTGGAACATGGCCATCGAACCGGCTCCGCTTCAGCCGCAGGTCAGTTCGAGGCGTGTCGCGAAAATCTTGCCGAGATCGGTCCCCGTCGGGTCACTAAAGAACGCGTCTGTCAGGCTCTTCTGGTTCTGCGCGATGGCCGTGTCCGGATCTGGACGCACGACCGCGCGTGAGCAGCCTTCAGGCAGGCCAGCCACAGCAATCTTGTCGTCGTCGGTAAAATCGATCGCCGTGTAGAAGGTCGGGTCGTACACGCCGATGCTGACTTTTCCAGCAAGGGCCAACGGGTCCTTCGGCTGCGTTTCGAACTGGACGACGAGTCGATCGTTTTCATAGCTGACGCTGAACTTCGGCGGTGGCGCCATCGTCACGTCCTTGCCGTTCAAGGTCACCATCTGAAAATAGTTGTACTCGGCCAGCGACGCATGGACGGTGAGAGCGACTTCATCGAGTTCCTTGGCATCAAGGACAAGGTCGGAATTCTTGTCGAATTCCATCAGCACGGTGCTGGAAAAGAGGTCGTCGAAACGCCAGAGATGCCGAAGCGATTTGACCGTGTGGTCTGGACCAACGGTCAGATCCAGCTTCGCTTCGGCAAACACATGCGGATGGGCGTTCGCCGCCGCGGCGGAAGCGAGCAACAGCGCCGCGCCTGATCCTATGCCCGTCAGCTGCATTTTTCGCTCACATTTCGCTCGTCGATTCCGGATCAGGTACACCTGCCATTGCAAGCAGGCCGAAATGGGACATACCAGAACAGGTCGTCATGCAACTAGCGTCTGAGCATGATCACGACGCCTGGCCTGGCTGGTCCTTTTTCACCGTCGCGCGAATATAGTTCAGGTTCTTGGTCCCGACGGCGCCGATATCGCTGACCTGAAATCCGCTCTCGGTCAACAGCGAGGCGACCGAATGCATATCGACATGACCATGCTTGTGGAGCCTGGGCAATCTGGACTTGCGCACGGGCCTGCCGAAGTCGATGAGTAACAGCCGGCCTGCTGGCTTCAAGACGCGTGCCGCCTCGCGGATGAAGGCCGATCGAACGGGCTTCGACAGGTGATGAAGCATCAGCGTGCCGACGACGATGTCGAATTGCGCGTCCTTGAAGGGAAGCTCCTGCGCCGTCCCGTTGACGAAAGTCAGATCGAGACCGGACCGCTCGGCCTTGGCGCGCGCCCTCTCGATCATTTCGACCGACGCGTCGATGCCTGTGACGCTGCCGTCCGAACCGACCAGCCGCTTCGCGGCAATGGCAAGGGTTCCCGTTCCACAGGCCACATCGAGCATCGCTTCGCCGGGCTGGAGCTTTGCCGGGCGAAGCATGAACTCGCGAAACCGGCCCTCGCGTCCAAAGGTCAGAACGCGCGCAAGCAAGTCATAGGCGGCCGCCCGGTGCAGGACGATGCCAACGCCCCTGTCGCTCGCGCCGTGCGCACCGTTGCCGACCAGCCCCCTGTGACGCAGGCTGCCCCATAGCGCCAATCCCGCGATCACCGCAAGGACGAGGCCGTGGAATGCCGCCGTCCAGGCGCCAGCCTGAACATAGCCCATGCCCAATTTGGCGAGGACGAGGAAGCCGGCGACCAGCGACAGTTTGGCAAGCAGGGCCAACGCTATCACCCTCTTGCGCGAATGCGGTCCGTTACCGGCGTGATGATCAGATGAGTGCATGTCTGGCGACCTTCTGCTTCGTTGCGGCGTGCCCAAACCCGATTTGAGCTCCTGGACTTGGCGTATCATAATGGACACAATGTCTGGAAATGCTGTTGTCGGACACCGGACCGCCGAATGTCCGAAACCGGGCACTGCAGAGGGCCATGGCCATGAAAATCGAACGTGCAGGCGAGCGGAACACGATCGACCGCCGCGTCGCGCGGACGCGCGGCCTGCTGCAGGACGCGTTCATCGCCCTGATCCCGGAGCAGGGATATGCTGCCATCACCGTCGACGACATCTGCCAGAGGGCCAATGTCGGCAGGTCGACCTTCTATACCCACTATGCCGACAAGGATGCTCTGCGCAGCGCGACCATCGAGGCGCATCTGCGGTCGATCGGCCGCAGGCGCGAGGCGGCAAATCAAGAAACAGGTAGCCGCCTGTTCGAGTTCAGCCTGCCCATGTTCGAGCACGCCCATGCATTCCGACCGCTTCACCACGCATTGCTTTCCAGCAGCGGCGATACGATCCACGACGAATTGCGTGAGCGTATCCGGCGAGCCGTCCGGGAAGAACTCGTCGAGAAACGGATCGGCGATCGCGGCATGCCTGCCGAATTCGCCATTCAATTCATCGCCGGCGCATTTCTTGCGGTGCTCGCCTGGTGGGTCGCCACCGACATGAACCTTTCACCGGCACAAGCAGACGACCTGTTCCAGAGGATGGCGGGAAAAGGCATCGGCGCCTGATTAGTCGTCGGCTATCGAGCTTGCAATGATCGAATTCGTTCGCTCCGTGTCGACCGGCGATGTCAAATGGACGAGCTGTTTTCGATTGCCTGCAACCAATATGTAAAGTTTGGTGACCTGATCTCCATTCCGGTCCTCGCTGATTTTTTCGGCGTCCGTCCGGGCGAAGAAGCGTTGCTCGAATGTTGCGCGGTCGACGTCGAACAGTCTGATGGAACAGGTCTGCACGGCCTTGCCGTTCAAGTTGGCTTTGGTCACCGCGATTATGGTTCCGGCAGGTAGATCGTTGCCAGTCACCGCCCACCCCTGAAAGGCATTCACGTCATCGACTGGAGCAAGCGCTGCGTCACCGGATAGCGGTGTCCATCCACGCGTCTTCGCCACAGCGACGGTTCGCTCGAAGTCGGGGCCATGGGCAAGACAGTTTTGGTGAAAAGCTTCTAGCCCCAGATCGACCTTGTCGGCATACACCGGTGTCGATACCAGGCAGACGCCTGCGAGCGCAAAAGCGAAGACGGCTTTCGACATATCAGTTACACCTCGCGCTGGGAGCGAGCACCGGTACGATTAAGATGGAGGCGTTGGCGCGCTGGTCAAGCGGTTGCCAAGGACGTAGCACCTGCAGAATGACGTAGGGCGCGCGCCGCTCATATTGGCTCGGGCATGCTGCGGGCTGCTATAGACCCTCCAGTCGTTCCTCTGGCGGGCGAACCTTGCGAAACATCGCAAGCAGAAGGATGTCGTAGACAATCTTCAAGGCGCCGGCGATGAGCAACGGCCAACCGAAACCGGACATTGCGAGCAGCGAGCCGGCAAGCATCGGGCTGGCGGCTGCCGCGAGGCTGCGCGGGACAGCGGTGACACTCGCGGCTGCGGCCCGCTCACCAGGCGATACCACGGCCATGACGTAGGAGGTGCGGGTCGGCACATCCATCTGCGACAAAGCGCTCCTGATCAGCAGAAGTACGATAACGGGACCGAGGCTCGGCATGAAGGGGATGAGCAAAAGGCAAAGGCTGGATGGCAGGTGCGTGAACACCATCGTGTTCACCAGCCCGATCCGTTTAGAGATTTGCACGGCGACCAGATACGACCCAGCCGAAAGGATACCCGTCAAGAAGAAGATTGCGCCCGTCGCGGCGAGCGATAGGCCGAACCGTTGGAAAAGCCAAAGAGCCAACAACGACTGAACCACGAAACCGCCCGCAAAAGCGTCAAGGCTGAAAAGCGCAGCGAGCGTGAGGACGATGGTTCGAGATTTGCGTAGTGGTTCCGCTGATACGGCACTTGCATCGAGCGGCTCGTCCGGCAGTTTCCGATAAAGGAGCAGCGCTCCTACGCCCAGAAAGGCATAAAGCAGGAAAGCGATCTGGAGAGCTTGCTTGATGTCCAGGTCGACAATCTGGCGGAGTAGGTCGGGGACGCCAGCCGCCAGAGCGCCGACCGCCCCTACAGTGAACCGACAAGGCTGTAGCGTGCAAAGAGCGCGGTGCGGTCGCGGTCAGTGACACTGTGGGCGAGTTGCGCATGCTCCAGCGGCAGAAACACACTGACGTCGCCCGAGGATGGGTTCAACGTTCCCACGAATGCGACAAGGAGCAGCGGCCAGAAATCCTGAACCAACGCGAAGGCGGTCCCGGTGACGACCATCAGGACGGCAGCTGCGATCAGCAGAGAGCGGCGGGAGAAATGGTGTGCGACAAACCCGACGGTCAAGGTGAGCGCCGCTGAACCCGCGAGCGTCGCTGTGGCGACGCTTCCGATCTCAAAAGCGCTGAAGCCAAGTGCTGCCAAATAGGCGGGAAGCAGAAGACTGACGAGTCCGTCGCCGAATGCCCTCAATCCCCTGGACGTCAATAGAAGGACAGCTGCCGGCCTGGCACCGGCAGGCAGCAGCGAAAACCTCTGTTTGACCGCTGGTTCGCGCGAAACATTCGTCGGCGTCTGAGCTGTCAGGGATGCCTCCTGCCGAAGAGTGGTTGCGCCTATGGCACTGCTCAAATCGATCCCGTGGCAACGCCATAAAGCACGCCCAGGACAGAGCATGTCGCGAGCACGGGGATCATGCCGATCTTGAAACGAAACACGGCCAGCAGCGCACCGACTGTCAGCACCAGCGACGGCAGGTTGACGGAGCTGAATACTGGCACGTCCAGCGTCATGCCCAGCCAGTTGACCTCACGCAGTTCGTGGAACAGCACATGAAGCGCAAACCACACTGCCAGGTTCAAGATTACCCCGACCACCGCCGCCGTGATGGCAGACAACGCTGCTGACAAGGCCTTGTTGCTGCGCATCGTTTCCATGAAGGGCGCGCCGAGGAATATCCATAGGAAGCAGGGAACGAAGGTGACCCACGTCGTCAGCAGGCCGCCGAGCGTTCCAGCGACAAGGGGGCTAAGCACTCCCGGTGCCCGGTACGCTCCCATGAAGCCGACGAACTGAGTGACCATGATCAGCGGGCCAGGCGTGGTCTCGGCCATGCCGAGGCCGTCCAGCATTTCTCCTGGCTTCAGCCAGCCGTAGTGCTCGACGCCCTGCTGTGCAACATACGCGAGCACTGCGTAGGCGCCGCCGAAGGTGACCATCGCCATCTTGGAGAAGAAGATGGCGATGTCGGTGAAGACGTTGCCTTGCCCAAGCAGCATCAGAAGTCCAAGGACGGGTACCAACCACAACGCCAGAAAAACTGCCGCGATCTTCAGCGACCAACTGACTGACGGCCGGGCATGCGCAGGCACCCCTTCGCCAAGCGCCGTATCGGCGTCGGCAACCTGCTTGCCGCCGACCTTGCCATGTCCGTTGCCCGACTGGAATGCAGCCGACCCTGCCCGTCCCCCGACATAACCGATCACACCCGCAGCCAGGATGACCAGCGGGAATGGCGCGTGGAAGAAGAACAGAGCGATGAAGGCCGCCGCCGCAAGCCCGATCTTGGCATTGTTCTTGAGCGCCCGTCTGCCGATCCGCAACACCGCTTCGAGCACGATGGCAAGGACCGCCGCCTTCAAGCCGAAGAAGAGGGCCTGAACTGCTCCGACATTGCCCAAGATTGCATAGATCCAGCTGAGCGCCATGATGGCGACCGCGCCTGGCAGTACGAACAGGATTCCGGCGACGAGGCCGCCTCTGGTCTTGTGCATGAGCCAGCCAATGTAGATGGCCAGCTGCTGCGCCTCCGGTCCGGGCAGCAGCGTGCAATAGTTCAGCGCATGCAGGAACCTGGTCTCGCCGATCCAGCGTCTTTCCTCGACGATGATCCGGTGCATCATGGCGATCTGACCGGCCGGACCGCCGAAGCTGAGCGCGGCGACGTGTGCCCAGACCCGTGTGGCCTCAGCAAACGAAATGCCATGACCGGGCGTGTCGTCTGGTCGGTTCGGTGCTGTCACGGTGCTCTCTGCATTGGCCATGGTTAGTTCCTCGGATCACCCGCGCTTCGAGCGGAAATATCGGTAGAGGTTGTCGAACACCGAAGCGCCCTCGGCGATCCGTTGCTCGTCACCCGCGTTTGCCATAGTGATGCCGGCGATCAGGCTGGCGATGCCGGTGGTTTCCTCGCGACCGAACTTGCCGTCCTTGAGATCGATATCGTGTACGACCTCGGCGACGGCCTGCAGTGCCGGATCTGATATGGCAGTACGGGCAAGCAGCACCTCGAAGCTGCAGCGGTCGCCTTCATGGGTGATTTCGCCCTCGAACATGTCGAAGCGCAATTCGCCCTCCTTTGGCACGTATCCCTTGCCCGCCACGAAGCGGATCGTTGCGTCGGCGTCGATGAAGCGACGGATCAGCCAGCTGCAGGCAATGCGGTCGACATGCACGTCCCGGCGCGTGACCCAGGTCCGGCCCTTGAGCTCGCTCGGCTCGTCCGCCTTCATCGGTTCCTTGGTCATGGCCTTGTCCTCTATAAGCTGTGCCTCGAGCTCGGCGATCAGTCCCTCGACAGTGAGGCGACCGCTGGCGCCGAAGAAGTCGATTGTCACAAGGTCGGCAAGCCGCTTGCGCATTCGACCGAGTTGCGCGCGGGCGTCCGCGCGCCGATCCTCGGTCTTGTCGGAGTCGATAGCCGCCGTTAGATCGCGCGCTGCCTTGGCGATGTCCGCATAGTCGGTGTCCCGCGCGGCATCGAACAGCGCCCGAACCTGTGCGTCCGTCAGGCCGTCGATCAGACGCGCTTCACAAACCATCGCCTCACCGCCACCGTCGATAATTTCCTTCAGGAGCCATTCGAAATCCTCCTGCGTCTCTGCATCGGCGGGCAGCGCATAGACTGTGCTTTTGACCGCAACTGCGCCGATACCTTGCAGCCGCCGCCAGATCTTTACCCGGAAATAGGCTGGTTTGGTCGGCAGTTGATGGATCAAGAGCAGCCAGCGCTGCTCGGTCCCAAGTTCCCCTTCGCTCATCAGCAGACCGTATCACTGAGAAAAACAAATGCAACACTTGTATCATATTTTATTCAGGCGTAGCGTTGGCGGTCTCGCAGACTGTCCCGCTGACGCCCGACAGGAGGTGCCGAAATGACAGCCTCGGGTGGGGCTACCCAGTCAGGATCATCCGCGACTCGGACCCTTGGACGCACCGCCGCTACGCTCATGACTGCCGGCATGATTATCGGAACGGGTATTTTCGGTGCCCTTGGTGCGACCGCCGAGCGGGCCGGTTCCGCCCTTCTGCTGGCAATGATCCCAGGCGGGCTGGTATGCTTGGCGACAGGCATCAGCGGTGCGCAACTCGGCGTCAATTTCCCCAGACAAGGCGGTGCGTTCATCTGGGCCCGGGCGTTCCATCTCAACACGGTCGCCTTCCTTGCTGGCTGCTGCTATGTTGGACAGGGGATTGTGGGCACGAGCGTGGTATCGCTCGCCTTCGCTCATTACTCAGCACAACTTGTTCCTGGCCTGCCCGTACATTTGACGGCTGGCTCGGTTGTACTCGTTGTTATGGTACTGAATTCCTTCGGTATCTCCTTCACGAGCAAAGTCATTATTGGCCTGATGCTGGTCATCGTTGCGCTGCTGGGCGTATTCGTCTTTTTCGCGGCTCCGCATGTAGAAGTCGCTCGTTTGGTCCCGACACTGGATAAGGGGCCATTCGCATTTATGGCTGGCGCCGCGATCTTCTTCTGGGCTTGGGATGGCTTCATGCGCACCGCCATTATGGCGGGCGAAATTCGGGATCCCCGAAAGGCCATTCCCTTCTCCATTCTAGGCGGCATTGCGATCGCCGCCGTCGTCTATTACGCCGTGGCCGCTACTACTCTGGGGGTGCTTGGCGCAGAGGAAATGGCCAAAGATGACGTACCTCTCTTCAAAGCAGCTATGCAGGCTATCGGGTCGTGGGGCGGTTGGCTGATCCTAGGGGCCGCATGGACAGCATCGATTAACGAGCTCGTGAGCGATCTGCTCAGCGTCTCGCGTGTGGCGCTCGCGATGGGCGAGGCGCACGAATTGCCGAAGTGGCTCGGCGAGGTCCATCCGCGCTTTAAGGTGCCGCGCCACGCAGTACTTGCCGTCGGGATGCTCGTCTTTGCAGTGGTGCTGGTGTTCGACCTGCGTCAGGTTTTGCCGCTCGCCAGCTTTTACCTGCTGGTTTGGTTTGCCATTACCCACTACGCGGCTCTGCACTTAAGTAAGGAGCAGCGCCTGTTCTCGCCCTTCTTCGCTTGGTTCGGCCTGGCTGGCTGCTTCGTACTGCTCTTTTTCATACCACCCCTTCACCTTATAATTGGAATGGTGACGCTCGCGTTGGCGTTCGGCACTCGATTCATTGTGCGGCGCCAACCGAAATCCGGTTCGGTTAGTGCTCGATGAAACGAGGAGGTCTAACATGCTCAATACCCAAGCTATTGAATCCCTTACCGGACTGAAGGGACAGACCACGGGTGACGTGCTCAAGTTATCGGTCCCGCGCAGTGAAGTGAGAGTGACCCTGGACGGCTTTGAGATCATTCCGTTTATGGGCCTCACCTCCTGGGTCAGTTTTAAACAGGGGGCACATCATGCCACGTTGATGGGCGACATCGTCATGCTCGAAGATGAAATCGAGGACGCGATGGCCGCAGCGATCCAGGCGAACCTGTACGTAACAGCCCTACACAATCATTTCGTCCGCGAGCAGCCGCGCGTGATGTTTATGCATGTCGAGGGTACGGCTGATGAAACTGCGTTGGCGACAGGAGCGCATAGGATTTTTGAAGCGATAAAGATCGTGCGCCAGAAGCATCCTGTCGAACCCGCCATCAAGAAAGTGAATAGTCGCTTGGACGCGCCGCCGCTTGAGGCGATTGTCGAGCACAAGGGCGAGAGCAAGGACGGCGTGCTCAAGTTTGTCCTGGCGCGGCCATCCGTGCCCGTCGTCTGCACACGCTGTGGTGATCTCAATATTGATGCCGCAATGGGCTACAACACGTGGGCAGCCTTTCAGGGCACGGACGAGCGCGCCGCGGTCTGCGGCGACTTTGCGATGCTCGAAAATGAAGTCTCTTCGGTCATCCGTGAACTGCAAGCTGGAGCGATTGGAGTAATCGCGGTGCACAATCACATGTTCTTTGAAGACCCGCGGATCATCTTCTTGCACTACTGGGGCATCGGCAATGCTCAGGCGTTGGCGCAGAGCTTGAGGCGGGCGCTCAACACGCAGCAATAGTCTGTCGCTGTCGCCACAGGAGTCATGCGACCGCCGCGCGCTCGCGATATAATGGCAGCGGAAATGTAGCGAAAGCCAAGAACTTCGGCGCAGCGCGCTCGGGTTGGCGGCGCGACGGCGGTGGGAAGGTCGGCCTGGGTGGCAGTTCCGTCGAAGTTGCCATACTCGTCGATGCTGGCAGGGCCGAACGGCACATCTCTTCGGAACTGCTGTTGGCATCGATCCAGTCGATGTCACGGCGGACCCCAAACACGGATGTGCGGCGGGTCGGCCAAGATCGAAAACCTATCTCCGGATCAGCGGCCAAACGCCGAGCAGGATAACCGCCAGCGCGGCGCCGATGTCCAGAACATGTCCCGTCTTGGCCCGCAAGATTTCGGCGCGCGCCATCAGATCTTCGCCAGGAAAGGCCGGCTTGCTCGGCAGATGATGGATAAGGAGCAGCCAGGGCTGTTCCATTCACTGATAAGCGAACCGTATCACGGGTAAGATAAATGTAACACTTGTATCATTCTTTATCCAGGCGTAGCGTTGGCGGTCTCGCAGCAGTAGGCCGCGCTGAGTGGCGCCAACCAAAAGGGAGACAAGGCCATGAAATGGGTTACCCGCGAACGTCCGGTCATCGACCGTATTGCTTGTCCCTGGCTGATCGCCCGCTTCATCGACAAGGAGCCAGAATTCCTGTTCGTGCCGCCGGATCGGGTGATCCCGGTTGCCCAGGAGACGGGCGCTACACCCTATGACGTGCCCGGTGTCGAGTTCACGCATGTGGGTGACGGCTGCAGTTTCGACACCTTTGTTTCGAAAAATGGGCTCGAGCGCGACCCGGCGATCGTAACCATTGCCGCGATCGTACGCGGCGCCGACACGGACCGGCACGATCTCACGCCACAGTCGGCAGGGTTGCTGGCGATCTCCATGGGTCTGCGGGACCTGACGCCCGACGACCACGAGGTGCTGAAGCACGGCTTCGTCATCTATGACGCGCTCTACGCGTGGGCTTCGGGCCGCAAGGCGGAAACGCATAGCTGGCCACCCGCCATCAAGCCGGCGGCCGCATGACGAATTGGGCAGTGGGGGCAGATCACAAGGAGAAACCCCATGCATGCAAAACTCGTAACCGGAGCAATGCTGATCGCGATGTCGGCGCTGCTCCAACCGGCATCGGCGGCACCCGATTGGGAAGCAATCGCAAAAGCGCTCGGCAAATCCGGAACCGAGACGCCTGGCGGTGTCTACCGGGTGGGCTTGCCTCGAACGGACCTGATGGTATCGCTCGATGGCATATCCCTGAAACCCGGATTTGCGCTTGGAGGCTGGATCGCCTTCGAACCCATGCGAGATCAGGCCATGGTCATGGGCGACATCGTTCTGACGCAGGACGAGGTGAACCCGGTCATGAAGAAGCTTGAAGAAGGTGGGATCGAGATCACTGCGGTGCACAACCACTTGCTGCGCGCGGAGCCGATGACGCTCTACATGCATGTCCTCGGCCAGGGCGATCCCGTCACGCTCGCCACGGCGCTTCATGCCGGATTGGCGCTGAGCAAAACACCGATGGGAGGCGACGCCCAGCCACAAGCCTCCGCGCAGCAGATCGACTTCGACACGGCAAGTGTCGACCAAACCATCGGTTATAAGGGTAAGGCCAATGGTGCGGTCTACCAGTTCACGATCTCGCGCGCTAAGCCGGTCGAGGAAAATGGAATGGAAGTGCCGGCGGCCATGGGCTCGGCAATAGCGATCAACTTCCAATCGACAGGTGGCGGCAAGGCAGCGATCACGGGTGATTTTGTGCTGACCGCAAACGAGGTCAATCCGGTTATCAAAGCCATGCAGGACAACGGCATCGAGATCACGGCGTTGCACAGCCACATGCTCGATGAGCAGCCGCGGCTCTTCTTCATGCATTTCTGGGCGAACGACGATGTGCAGAAGCTGGCGAAAGGACTGCGCGCAGCCCTCGACAAGGTCGCCGTCAAGAAGAGCTAGATTGGGCGTGCCGCGCCCGCGACCAACGGCGGAGTTCGGCCGGGCAATGCCCAATCGCACGCCGGGAGGGAATCAGCCGATGTTGATGCGAAGCCGGATGCCTGACAAAAGACTCAAGAGGCGGGCCGGGTTTTTGCGAACCGATGCGTTCGGAACGATCGAAAGCCCGCTTCATTCTGATCAGATGGACTGGATTAGACTAGGCCTCCTGGCGTTGGCGGGGTTCCTCACCTGGACGCTGAATACCCTCTCGGCCGGAGGCGGAGGTCTATTGCTGATCCCCGCCGTGACTTTCATCACAGGGAGCGCGGCGGTTGCGCCGGTCATCACCTTGACCGAGCTCATCGGGAATCCCATCCGCGCCCTGGCCTTTCGGCGCGACATCGATTGGAGCCTGGTCCGTTGGTACCTGCCCGGCGCCATCGCCGGTGCCGCGGCGGGCTCCTGGCTCTTCGCCAACAGTCGGGCGGAATGGCTCCAGATACTCATAGGAATCTATCTGATCAGTGCAGTCTGGGAATTTCGCGGCGGGGCGCGCCAGCGGAGCTACCGAGCCCGCCGCTGGTGGTTCCTCCCGGCCGGCCTGATCGTCGCCCTGTTGTCGGCGCTGATGGGCACGGTGGGACCCGTCCTGAATTCGCTCTATCTGAACTACGGTTCGGAGAAGGAGACGTTGGTCGCCACGAAATCCGTGAACTCGTTTGTGACCGATGTCGTCAAGGTCGCGGTATTCACCGGACTCGGCGCGCTCGGTGGTCAGGCGGCCATGTACGGCGTAGCCGCGGGTCTGGGCGCCGCGCTTGCCAATCTGCTGGCCAAGCCCTGGCTCGAACGCCTGAGTGGACGACAGTTCCGCGGCCTTGTGGTCGCGCTCATGGCTGTCAGTGGAGCGCTGATGATCTGGAACCAGCACAGCTTCGTTGTGCAGGCCTGGTGCGCGGCCACAGGAATGTCTTAACAATGTCCATGTTGGCTGGAGCCCTTCGCGCGCTGCGCCGTAGCTTGGTTGGCCGGTCCCGCGACGCGCAGAAGCTGGCAGAAGGCCTGCGCACGGCCCTCGACAAGGTCGCCGTCAAACAGAGCTAGGCTTCCCGTCCGCGTGCATCAGACGTGGCTCTTGGGCTGGTTCCTTCGAACCAGCCGGCCCTAACCCGATCAGTTTCGAGAAGCTTCGCCAGGTCAGATGACGCTCAGCGTCACGGCGGCAAGAACAAGATAACGGCCGACCTTGGCGGCAGTGACCAGCAAAAGGAAAACCCGAAAAGGCTCGCGCAGGACGCCCGCCACGACGGTCAGCGGATCACCGACAACCGGCAGCCAACTCAGCAGGAGCGACCATTTTCCATAGCGGCGATACCACACTTGCGCGCGGTCCAGTTGCGCTTGGTTCATCGGAAACCACCGTTGGCTCCGAAAGCGCTCGATGCCTCGCCCGAGCAGCCAGTTGATCACCGATCCAAGCACGTTGCCGACGCTCGCGACTGCGATGAGCAGCCAGGGCGAGTAATCCGCAAGCAGCAGCCCGACCAGCACTGCTTCCGATTGCATCGGCAGAATGGTCGCGGCGAGCAAGGCCGCCAGGAACAGACCAGCATAAGCGGCGAGATCGGTCATTGAACCGCATCACGCGGCACCGGTCTGAGCAAATGTTTCAAGCCACGCAAAGATTCTCCCCCAGGCCTCAGTGGTGATGGCCCTTGGGCTCGACCATCTTGAACGACAGCACCTGTTCGCGATCTTTCGCGGTCAGCACCAGCCTTGCCTGGAACTCATGCGGCTCGGCAGGGGCGACGGTGCTCTCAAGGCGGTGATGGTTGTCGCCGACGGGTTCGAGGCGAAGCGTCTCCGGCCCGTTGGGCCGGTCGATGATCACCGTCGCTGTCAGATCGTCGGCGTGGCGATCGATGGTTAGCCGCATCCGCTCGCCAGCGGGCGTGTCGACGATTTCCAACGTCCCCGCAGCCAGATCGCAGGCGACTTTGAAGGGCTCCGGCGCATGATGGTGAGCATGAGAGGCTCCCGCCCGCTTGGCGGTCGAACCGGCTGAGCTTTCCAGACGGACATTCGCCTCCGCCAACGCCGGCAAGTGGGCGAACAGTTCCTCCTTGAGGGCTTCGCTGATGCCCAGCACGTCTTTGGCCGTCGCCGCGTCCGGAACGCTGATGGCGACGTCGGCATGCAGGCGATGCCCGATCCAGCGCGCCTGCACGCTTTGCATACGTTCAAGGCCGGATACGTGCTCGGCAGCATGATGGATTTCGTCGATGATGCCGGGCTCGACGCCGTCGAGCATGCGCGTCAACACGGCTTTCGAAGATTGCCAGACGATGGCGAAGATCGCCACGGTGATCAATAGTCCGACGATCGGATCGGCAAGTGGAAAACCCAGCCAAACTCCGATGGCGCCCAGCACGACCGCCAGGCTGGTGAAACCGTCGGTGCGGGCATGGTAGCCGTCCGCGATCAGCGCCGCGCTGTTGATCTCGCGGCCGACTCGGATACGGAACACAGCGACGGCTTCGTTGCCTAGGAAACCTATCAGGCCGGCGATGGCGACCCAGCCGAGAAATACGATGGGGCGCGGGTTGATCAGCCTGTCGATCGCCTCGTAGCCGGCGACGATGGCACTGAAGAGGATGATGAGAACGATGACGATCCCGGCCAGATCCTCGACCCGGCCCAGCCCGTAGGTGAACGTCTTGCTCGGTTTGCGGCGGGCCAGCACGAAGGCGATCCACAGCGGAATGGCAGTGGCCGCGTCGCCGACATTGTGGATCGTGTCGGCCAGCAGCGCCACGCTGCCGGAGAGGAACACGACCACGAGCTGAAGTCCTGCGGTGATCGCCAGCACGACGAAGGACCATTTGATGGCCCATATGCCGCGCGTCGTCGTGGCGATCGTCGGATCTATGACACCGTGTGTGTGGCCATGGCCACCATCACCGTGATCATGTCCGTGCCCCCCCATGCCATGCGTCATCGGGCCAAACCCGAACCAATCGCGAACTTTGTCCATCATGGCGCTTCTCACAGGTACTTGGTGATGTCCTTGAACTCGTCGATCGAGCGGCGCTGCTCGCGCGCCAACGGCCCGACAACGTCTTCAAGGCAATGGTTGAGATGATCCTGGATCAGGGTCTTCTTGGCCTGCGAGATGGCCTTCTCGACAGCATGGAGCTGCTGGGCGAGGTCGAGGCAAGGCCGGCCCGCTTCGATCATTTCGATGACGCCCTTGAGATGTCCATCGGCCCGTTTCAGGCGCTTGACGATATCGGGGTGGGTTTCGTGGGTGTGGGGTTGGTCGCTCATATCCTGATACTATCCTCCTGGAGGGGATATGCAAGTCTCAAAGAGGCCTCGATTCTGATGTAGCAAAAACCATTCGTTAGGATTTTAGAGAATAATCGCCGTTCATGCCGAATCGGATCCACAGCACGGTTTTTTGTCTGGTCATCGCTTTAGCGATGATGTTCGGCGTGCTGCGTCCTTTCGGCTATTCGACCTCACACGATCCGATCGCGATTGCCACCGCGGTTGAACGTCACGGCGGAGCCGCCGCACAGATCGAAGATCATGGCCACGCACACGATGATGGCGTTTCGGACGAGCAGAGCCTTGGACATTTTCACGGGCACAATGCGGCAGACCACTCGCACGAGACGGCGAGTACGCCCTCCGACTTCGCACCGACCGTTCCGCAGCTCGAACGGGGCTGGCTGAATTATCCGCTGACTTTCGTCGATCCGGATACGACATTCCGGCTTGAGCGACCGCCGAGACCAATCCTCGCCGCATGATCGCGGCCGCTCGCGCGGCCACCCTCAACGACGAAGATTGGAAATCTTATGCAAGGACCCTTCGACCGGAGCCGGACAGGCTCGCGTCGCACGTGTTGGCGACCCGCCCTGCCCCTGCTTATCGCTCTCATGACCCTGCCGCTCCTGGGCGGGGCTGCCTTCGCCCACGCCGTGGCCGAGGGCGACAAGGGCTATATCCAGGAAATCTCGGGCATCAACGTGCTGCCCTTCATGTATCTCGGCGCCAAGCACATGGTGACCGGATACGACCACATCCTGTTCCTGTTCGGCGTGATCTTCTTCCTCTACCGTATGAAGCATATCGGCATCTATGTCAGCCTGTTTGCGCTCGGCCACTCCACGACCATGCTGCTCGGCGTTTATTTCAACTTCGGCATCAACAGCTACATCATCGACGCCATCATCGGCCTGTCAGTGGTCTACAAGGCGCTCGACAATATGGGCGCTTTCCAGAGATGGCTCGGCTTCCAGCCGAACACCAAGGTCGCGACGCTGGTCTTCGGCTTCTTCCATGGTTTCGGCCTGTCGACGAAGATCATCGAATACAACATCTCTCCTGACGGCCTGGTGCCCAACCTTTTGGCCTTCAATGTCGGTGTCGAGATCGGGCAGCTCTTGGCTCTTGGCGCCATCCTGATCGTCATGGGCTACTGGCGCCGGACACGAAGCTTCTGGCGCCACGCCTATACCGCCAATGTCATCATGATGACGGCTGGTTTCCTGCTGATCGGATATCAGCTCACCGGCCTGTTCGTCGCAGCATAAGGAACCGAAATCATGTACAACACCGATCTTCCCGGCCGCGCCGATTTGCCGACTTCAGCGCAGCTCAAGCGCTCCACCTTAATTGCCGCGCTGACGGCGTTCGCATTGCTCATCACGGTCGTCATGCCGTCCGAGTATGCGATCGACCCGACCGGAGCAGGCAGATTGCTCGGCCTCACCAATATGGGTGAAATCAAGACGCAGCTGGCGGCAGAGGCGGCAACGGACGAAATGGCCAGCGCGAAGGCGACATCCGAGCGGATGACGCAAATGGTCCCTCCAGCCGAGTTGATGGCGCGCATGGACCGAATTGAAAACCTCCTCGTTGCCCTGACCGCCGAACAGCCCGCGTCGCAGCCATCCCCAACTGGGGAGGCCGTTGCCCAAGACAATGTGACAGTTGGAGAGATTGCTCCCGCCGAGGCTCCGGCCATTGCTGCAGCGCCTGTCACCGAAGCAACCTCGGAAGCCCCGATCCGGCCAGATGGAAGGCAAGACGAGCTATCCTTCACGTTGGCGCCAGGCCAGGGTGCCGAAGTCAAGCTCGTGATGCGGCAGGGCGCCAAGGCAAACTTTTCCTGGACAGCTGACGGTGGCGTGGTGAACTTCGAGACGCACGGCGATGGCGGCGGTCAGTCCGTAAGCTACGAAAAGGGTCGCAGCGTTCCAGCTGACGAAGGTGCCATTGAAGCCGCCTTCGATGGAAATCATGGTTGGTTCTGGCGGAATCGCGGTGACAGAGAAGTAACGCTGACCATCACGACAGAAGGGAACTATACCGACATCAAGCGCGTGATCTAGCCGCTGCTCGCTCCCGATATAAGAACGGAAGCCGATCGGTCGGCTTCCGCAACAAGATGCAGCGGATTGATCAGAGATGAGAGCGGGTTGATTGACGCGTCACGGGAAGTGTCGCTGGCAGCCGATTGCCTGCTCAGCATCTGTGAAGGGTCGCTAAAAACCCTTACGGCAAAGGTTCTCCAGATCCACTTTTCCTATTCCTTCGATGCCGAGCGCAGGAAGGATATCATTGTCTGCCTTAAGATCGCGACCATAGGCTGCAGAGAATATCGAAATTCCAGCCTCATGGAGGATCGCTGGGTTTCCGCTGATCTTCCCCAAGAGTACCGTCGGCAGCAGCCCGAAAGGAACGTCCTCCAGAACATAGCGGCTTTCGATAGTTGACGGGCCCAAGCCGCCGCGGCCTTGGCGATCCATCTGCTGGTTCATTTCCGGAACGGTGCCCATAGGAACGTGAAACGACAATGAAAAATGCTCTTCAACTGTGCGCACAGCAATTCCAAAACGAGCGGCGATCGCCAATCGTTCCGCGTCCAGAGCCTCGATAAAGCGGCCGACAGCCGGCGTGACGTTTCCGGCCTGGCTCCACTGCTCTCCCTTTTCCATGCGTGTGAGATTGAGAAGAGCGATCCCGAGATGGTTCTGCGGATTGAGGTTGCTGAGCGCGATAGCAAGCATGCCGTCGCGCTTGACGAAACGATCGCCGAACAGGGTCGTGCAAAGTCGGAACCCTTGGTCCATCGCGTCGAACGGGAGCGTCGCAACATCGAGCTTCTGGCGAACGCTGGTGACATGGACTTCTGTTGATCCGGACTGGCGGCCGGTCACCAGCGTTGTGCCCCAGACGACGATCGGCAGGCGAACCTTGCGTTGCGCCAATTGCCTGGAGAGATACAGCGCTCCGAAGGAACTGTGAGAGCTGATGATTACCGGCGTTCCCTCCCTCAGATAAGGAACGGCAGCATCCATCACTTTCTTGTGCCCGTTAGCCGGCAGCGCGATCATCACAACGTCTGCAGCGGCAATAGCCTCTTTACAATCCTTGGCGATACGCACCGACACCGTTGCCTCGACAGCGCCCGTGGCCTTTAGCAATTCGCCGGCGGCCAGTGCCTTGGTGCGCCCTCCCGACGGCGACCAAAGCATTGGATCATATCCCGCCTCTGCCAGGTAGGCAGCAAGGCCGTAAGCAATTGCGCCGGCCCCCAGAATACTCACGCGCATGGGATTTCTCCTGTTTCATTCGTGATGGATCGCAGCTCCCAGGCCGTTGCTGGCAGGGTGCACACACACCCGAGCCACATAGCAGGACGATTGCCGACGCTCTGGGGCTGGCGAACCGTTCCGACCACATGGCGAATCACCGACACGTCTCAGGCCATATTTTCATTTCCGCCTTGACATATATCAAATCTGCATGAGACGATCTTACTCATACACAACGCGCATGTAGGCGTAAATGGAAACTCGAGATCTCCAGGCCTTCCTTGCTGTTGCTGCCAGCGGCAGCATCACCAAGGCGGCTGACGTGCTCGGACGTTCCCAGCCTTCAGTCACGCGCACCATCCAGGATCTCGAGGCAGAGCTCGGCTTCGAATTGCTGGATCGGGTCGGTCGACGCGTGCAGTTGTCCGAAGAGGGTGTGGCTTTCGAGGAGGAAGCGCGGCGCTTGCTGATGTCCTTCACTGAACTCGCGGCTCGGGCCAAAATGATTGCCGCCGGCCGAGGGCGGATCCTGCAGATTGTCACTACGTCAGCGATCGGCACCGGCTTGATCCCAACGGCCCTGGCTGAGCTCCAAGGTGTGGAGCTTCCGCACGAGACGCATCTGGGGCAGTTTCTTCCCTCGATCGTTGCCCAGGAAGTGCGCAGCGGTCGTGCCGAGATCGGTTTTTCGAGCCTGCCACTCGACACGCCGGGCCTGGATGTCCTGAGGCTCTATTCGGCGCCTGATGTGGCTGCCGTGCGGAAGGACGATCCGCTGGCTGAACTTGATGTGATCCCGCTTTCGGCTTTTGCCGGTCGACGCGTCGCCACGCTGCTCAATCCGCTGCGTTTTCAGTTGCATGTCTCCAAGGCACTGGCGGCCAGGGGCATCGACACCGGTCCAATGATCCGGACCAATACCGCGTACGGCGCGTTGCAGATCGTGCGCCAGACTGGCGCTGCGGCAGTCATCGATCCCCTCACCGCTTATGGCGTTGCCCTGCCCGATGTCGTCATCCGTCCGATCGACGTGACCGTCCTGTTTTATTGGGGCGTTTTGGCTGCCGAAAAGCGCCCGCTTCGTCCAGTCGCCCGGGCTTTGATGGATGCGGTCGAAGCAGTGGCTGAACGGTCAATCGCGGGTTTCACGAAGCTCGATCCGGCCTTGGCCGGCCGGTTGGTGAACGGTTCTGAATCCGGCACAAATCACGGGACTGGAATATGAAGCATACCCCCACACCGCCGGCGGGGCTCGCTGCGCTGGAAGCACAGCTTGCACAGGATCTCGAGTTTCTCGAGCTGCCGGCCAAACCTTGGGTTCCGACGCGCACGGAGAATGGCGTCCCGGTCCGTGACGTCATCGTCATTGGCGCCGGCATGTGCGGACTTGCTGCCACGGCAAAGCTGGTGCTGACCGGGATAACCAATGTCGTGGCCTATGATGCGGCTCCGGCCGGGCTCGAGGGACCGTGGGTAACGTTTGCCCGCATGCAAACGCTCCGGTCCCCGAAAACCCTGCACGGTCCGTCGCTCGGCCTGCCGCAATTGACGTTCCGCGCCTGGTTCACGGCGCAATGGGGCGTTGAGGCCTGGCGGTCGCTGGACAAAATCCCCAAGGGCCAGTGGATGGATTACCTGGTCTGGTACCGCAAGGTTCTTGGCCTGCCGGTGCGCAACAGCGTGCGCATGACCGGACTAGCCCCTGTTGGAGATCTGATTGCGATCAATATCGATGGCGCGGAAACCGGCCGGGTTCTCACCCGTCGTCTCGTTCTGGCCACTGGCCGGTCCGGCCTAGGCGGTTTTGCCGTGCCCGATTTCCTCAAGGGCATCGATCGCGCCTATTGGTCCCATTCTGCCGATGACATCGATTTCGATGCACTGAAAGGCAAGCGTGTGGCGGTCATCGGTGCCGGTGCCTCCTCCATGGACAATGCCGCGACGGCGCTCGAGGCGGGCGCCGGCTCAGTCGACATGTTGATCCGCCGCAAGGAAATGCCGCGCATCAACAAGCTGACCGGCATCGGCAGCCAGGGCGTTGTACACGGCATCTATCACCTGCCCGATGCCTGGAAATGGAAGTTCTTCGACTACACCGCCTCGACCCAGACGCCGCCGCCGCGTTCCTCGACGCTCCGCGTGTCTCGCCACCCCAATGCCCGGTTCTTTCTCGACTGCGGCATAGTCTCGGTAAAGGAAGATGGGGGAAGCCTGCTGGTCGAAACCACGCAAGGACCAATGCGCTACGATTTCCTGATCGCGGCAACCGGCTTTTCAAACGACTTCAGCGACCGCCCGGAATTTGCAGCGCTCGCCCTTCATATCCGCACCTGGTCCGATGGCCGATATACGCCAGACATGGGGCCGCCGCGTGCAGGCATGTCGGAGGGGCCGGATCTCGGCCCCGCCTTCGAGTTTCGCGAACGCGTCGCGGGTTCGTGCCCGATGCTGGCGCATATCCACTGCTTCAACGATGCCGCCATGCTGACCCACGGCAAGGTCTCCGGCGATATCCCGGCCGTCAGTGCCGGGGCTGATCGTCTGGTCCGCGGCATTGCCGCGTCGCTGTTTGCCGAAGATGTCGAAACCCACTTCGCCAATCTGATCGCTTACGACACCCCGGAACTTCTGGGCGACGAATGGGTCGATTCAACACCCTTGCTGCAAAAGGAGGCCGCGCAGTGATCGACGCAATGGACAAGGCCGCCGGTATTTCGCCAGCCGATGCTCTTTTCGCCGCACGGCGGTTTCGGCCTGAATTCGTGCAAGGGGCGGAGGAATGTCGCCTCTCCGTCCTACAGCCAGCAAACGATCAGGGGCTGGCGCCGAATTTGAGGGTTGCTCTGGCCAGTCGCATGGCCGCTCTGAATGCCGATCCGGTCCTGATGGCCGAATATGATGTGCAACTGGCCCAACTTGGTCCGACAGAGCAGCTCGGGGCATTGGCTCGGGGCGAAACGGATCTCGAGGAGCCATTGGCGAGCATCGCCCGTCATGTCGACCTGATCACGCTGACGCCGAAAAAGGCGCAGGCGAGCCACATCGCCCTGCTCGCCCAGGCCGGATTGAGCAATCCTCAGATCGTCGCGCTGTCCGAACTGATTGCCTTCGTCAACTTCCAGACACGGGTAGCGACCGGCTTGCGATTGATGAGGTCGTCATGATTTCCTCGGTGCGCCTGAAGCCGCTGAACTGGCAGCCATACATCGCGCCAGTCGAGCTATCCGAAGCCACGCCGGAACAACTCGATGCGATGAAGGTTACGCCCTCCGCCAAGAAAGTTTCGGAATATGTACGGACCCTTGTCCATGATCCGGAAAGCTATCTTGCCCGCACCATCTTGTTCAACGCGATCATGTACGTCGAGGGCGGGCTCGCCCGTCCCGATCGCGAACTTGGCGCGTTGGGCGCATCAATGGTCAATGGCTGCAAATTCTGTGCCGTTGTTCACGCCCGCCGACATGCGGAGTTGACCAAGAGCGACGATGTGGTCACCGCGCTGTACCTCGACAAACCCGAAAAGCTTGGGCCGCGCGATGCGGCAATCTACAGCTTTGCCCGCCGCCTGTCGGCGGCGCCGTCGGAAGCGACGGCAGACGATATCGCCGCGCTGCGATCAGTTGGCATGGATGACCGCGAGATCATCGACTTGATCCACGCCATATCGATCTTCGGCTGGGCAAACCGGCTGATGCACGTTCTCGGCCATGCGGAGAGCGTGTGATGATGTCGCATGCGGTCAAGGCACTCCGTCCCACACTCTGAAGGGCACCAATCAGAATGCTTGAACTCAAAGATATAAAGCTGTCCTACGGAAGCACGCAGGTCCTGAACGGCGTCAATCTCTCGGTAAAGCGAGGTGACGTTGTGTCAATCATCGGCCCAAGCGGCACCGGCAAGACCACCCTGCTGAAATGCATCAACTACCTGGTTAAGCCTGCATCTGGAACCATCGCGTTCGACCAGATTCGGATGGACTATCAGCGCGCCGACAAGGCAGCCATCCAGGCGATCCGGCTCCGGACAGCGATGGTCTTTCAGCAATTCAACGTCTTCAAGAACATGACCGTCCTCCAGAACGTGATGGATCCGCTGGTCGTAGTGCAGCGCAAGTCCACGGACGAGGCGCGTGAAATCGCGCTGCGAGAGCTCGAAAGGGTCGGCCTCTCAGCGAAGCGGGACAGCTATCCGTCCCAGCTCTCAGGTGGCCAGCTCCAGCGTACAGGCATCGCACGTGCGCTGGCGGTTCGGCCGGATGTGATGCTCTTCGACGAACCGACATCATCGCTGGATCCTGAACTCGTCGGTGAAGTCCTGAAGGTGATCAAGGACGTCACGTCGTCCGGCATCACCTCGCTGCTTGTGACGCACGAGATGCAATTCGCAAAGAACATCTCGAACCGGATCGTCTTCATGGATCGTGGCGTGGTTGCCGCCGACGGCAGTCCGGCTGAGATCTTCGATGCGCCTTCCAGCCCGCGACTTGCTCAATTCCTGCAGTCTGAACTCGCTTTTCAATAATCCAACAAGAAGGGAACCCAAGAAATGTCTGCAATCAAATCCAGTTTTTCGCGTCGTCATGCCCTGGCCGTCGCCGGCGGCATCGCAATTGCCCTTGCGACAGCAGGGATCAGTTATGGTCAGACCGTTCGGACAATCAAGATCGCGACCTCTGCCGAATCCAAGCCATTGGCTTGGGGCGCGCTCGGCGTCGAGCCGCAAGGGTATGAACCCGATCTGCTGAGGGCGATCAACGCAAAGCTGCCGCAATACAAGTTCGAAATGGAAGGTGTCTCCGACATCGCGCAGGAAACCGGCCTGGCCACAGGCAAATACGACATCGCGGTCGGCGGTTACTACAAGTCACCCGAGCGCGCCAAGCAGTTCTTCATTCCGGAAAACCCCATGGGCGCCAGCCTGATGAAGATCTACAGCAAGAAAGGCAGCGGCATCAAAGAAATGAAGGACCTGGTCGGCAAGAGGATCGTTCCGACCACGGCCGGCGGCGGAACCTACAAGTTCATTATGAACTGGCAAAAAGAAAATCCGCAATACAAGCTTGACGTCACGGCGTCGAGCGCCGGTATTCCGTACCCGAACCGACTGGACGAAGTTCAGAACGGCAAGTTCGACGCGCTGGTCCTGCCTTCGAACCTGGGTGAGCAGACCGTCATTGAGGAAAAGAAGCTCGACATCGTGGCGTCCGAACCAGTCTTCAGCAACAACACCTATATGCTTATTCACAGGTCAGATGAAAACAAGGTTCTGGTCGATGACGTGAACAAAGTTCTCAAGGAGTTGAAAGACGACGGCACAATCGAAAAGCTATCGCAGAAGTGGTTTGGCGAAGGCATCGTCAAGTATATGAAATGATGTGATCTGAGTAGATATCGTCAGCGGCAAGGCTGAATTGTAAGAAGGAGCGTTTCAAAGTGGATGTTTCTGCTATGATTCCCGAGTTGCTCTCGGCATTGCCGCTGACGCTCGCTATCACGTTTACCGCCATGTTGGTCGGCTTTTGCTTGGCGCTCGTTGCGACAACATTGCGGATTCGCAGGATACCAGTGGTCAGCCACCTCACCGACCTCTACGTGTCCTATGCCCGCAGCGTTCCCGTCGTCCTCCAGTTGTTCGTCGCGTTCTACGGGCTCCCCCTATTGGTGGCCCTGTTCGGCTCCGCAGATTTCTTCTCGCCGACGATCGCTGCGATGGTCGGACTGAGCTTTTACCATGGCGGCTATCTGTCGGAAGTCCTTCGGCCCGCATACCTGGCCGTCGATCGCGGCCAGCATGATGCGGCCGACAGTCTAGGATATACCTTTCGCCAGAAGATCACCCGCATCGTGGGCCCGCAAGCGGTGCACTTCGCATTGCCCGGCTATGGAAATTCCATCATCTACCTGATCCATAACGTTGCGCTGGTCATGTACATCGGGGCGGCCGACGTGATGGCGACCGCGCACTTGATCATGGAGCGCGACTATAACCAGTACCAGTTCGAAACATACCTCGTCCTGGCCGTCATCTATGCGCTGATGTGCCTGATTGCCTGGTTTATCGTGCACTTGTTCGAGCTTCGCTCGCCGATGCAGGCGCCTGAGGCCACGACAACAGCTCAGATCAAGAACGCGGCCATCGCCAGCGTCTGACCTAAAGGGTATTAAACCATGTTCGATACCGAAATTTTGCTCCAGGACACCCAGGAAATTCTGGGCGCCGTACCTGTAACGCTTGGAATGGCGCTGACGATTTTCGTCTTGTCGACGCTAGTCGGCAGCATTTTTGCACTCGTCGAATACAGACGAGTCCCGGTGCTGCGAGAGCTCATCATGGCTTACAAGATCGTCTTCAAGGGCGTTCCGATGGTCATCGTGATTTTCCTCGCCTATTTCGGTCTGCCCCCGGCATTCCAGTTCCTGCTCTCGTTGCTCGGAATCAACTTCAACGCCCACGAAACACCCAACTCGGTTATCCTTATTATTGCGGTGACAGGCTGTATCGCTGCGTTCCAATCGGAGATTATCAAAGGAGCCCTGAACGCCTTTGACACCGGTCAGTCAGACGCCGCCCATTCCCTTGGCTATACGAACGGCCAATTGTTCCGACGGATTCTGTTTCCCCAGGTGGCTCTCACGGCAATTCCCGACCTGACAACCTCGATGATGGTCATCATGAAGGCGCTTTCTCTCGGATTCGCCATCGAGGTTGTCGATATCTTCGCCCAGTCCCAGCTGACCGCCGCGCTGAACTACTACTACCTCGAAGCCTTCGTGATTGCCGTCGTGATCTACATGGTGATTGCCTATATCGTCACCCAGATTGCCGACAGGCTGGAGCAAGCCCTTAGGGTGCGGACCTGAGCGAAGCGTCGTCAGGACCCGCGCATCAAATCCGGAGGAGCTCAAGGCTCAGTTGAGGCCTGCAAACACCTGATGGGCGAACGCTCTGCCAGACCTGCGGGCTCTTGTAAAAAACCGACACCTCACCCTGGTGAGCCACGGCCGAAGGCTTGGCGACGATGAAGGCGAAGCGCCCTACAGCGGGCGCCGCCTCATCGCAGATTGGTCAGATCCACTGGACGATTGTTGATGATCGCTTCCATGGAAAAGAAGCCTGTCACCGTAGCCAGGTCGAAGTTCGTGATCAGTTTCTGGTAGAATGCATCGTAGCCGGACATGCCTTGTGTCACGACCTTGATCAGGTAGTCCCAATCCCCTCCGATCCGATAGAAATCGATCACCTCCGGCAACCGTTCGACATGGGCACGGAACGCCTCACTCCACTCCTTGGAATGGTGGCGGGTGCGAACCATTACGAAAACCGTCAGGTCGAGCCCCAGCGCTCGCAGATCGATATTACTGTGCGACCCGCGGATAAGACCTAGCGACTGCAGGCGCTGGATCCGCCGCCAGCACGCATTCTGGGACAAGCCGACCCTCTCCGCCAAATCTCGCTGCGAAAGGCTTGCATCGATCTGCATGGCTGTCAAAATCTTCATATCAAATGCATCAATTTTCGCCCGATCTTCGATCATTTGACACGTCACTAGCAAAAAATTGCAGGAAATAGGTGAATTTTCCGACCGTGGAGCAGGTTACAATCTAAGTCAATATCCGAGCCGGGGAGACTGACCATGCAAGCAGCTCGCCCAACGACGAGGCAGACCGAGACCCCTCTGTCAAAGTTCCGCCAGGGGCTGAAGAAAAAGGCTGACGTGACCGCCGACCTCCGGGATGCGCTTGTGGGATCGACGGCGAAAATCGTGGGTCCCTACGGGCCAAAGGACCTGGTGTACGCCGACTATGTCGCGTCAGGCCGCGCACTCCGTCAGATCGAGCGCTTTGTCCTTGAGGAGGTCCTGCCGTACTACGCCAACAGCCACACGGAAGCCTCGTATTGCGGAGGCTTCATGACCCGCATGCGTCGGGAAGCGCGCGCCCTGATCGGTCAATTCTGCGGGGCCACCGAACGGCATGCTGTGATCTTCACCGGCTCCGGCGCTACGTCGGGGATCAACCGCCTCGTCAAGCTATTCAGCGTCGCTGAAGCCGTGGCAGCGGGCAAGCGCCCTCGGATCATTATCGGTCCCTATGAGCATCATTCCAACATTCTGCCCTGGCGCGAGAGCGGGGCAGAAATCGTGGAAATCGCTGAGCATCCGTCTGGCGGGCCGGACCTGTCTCAGCTCAAGGACGCTGTTGGCGGGGGGTCGTCAGATCTGACGATATGCTCGATGTCCGCGGCCTCGAACGTCACGGGCATCACCAGCGATGTCGCGGCCATCACCGCGATCGCGAAGGCCGCTGGCGCAAAGATGATCTGGGACTATGCCGGGGCGGGTCCTTACCTGCCGATTTCCATGTCGCCCGCCCCTGATGCCCAGATCGACGCGATAGTTGTTTCGCCCCACAAGTTCCTCGGGGGTCCCGGCGCCTCCGGCATCTTGATCGTTCGACGCGACGGACCTTCGACGAAAACGCCGTCGTGGCCAGGTGGCGGGACGGTGAAGTTTGTCTCCCCCAAGACACACGATTACAGCGACAGTCTGGAATCCCGCGAGGAAGCCGGCACGCCGAACGTGATCGGCGACATACGAGCCGCGCTGGCCTTCATCGTCAAAGACGCGATCGGACTCGACGCGATGACAGCGCGCAATCGCGAGCTGGCGCGTCGTGCTTTTCGCGCATGGAAAGCCCTGCCGCGGCTGGAGCTCCTCGGTCTATCGGATCCTGAGCGGCTTCCGATCTTTTCCTTCCGGGTCAAAAACGGAAAGGACGGCTACGTCCACCAGCAGCTGATCACGCGCATGCTAAGCGACCGGTTCGGGATCCAGGCGCGCGGTGGCTGCGCCTGCG